>DAIQBE010000152.1:0-6919 GCA_036781325.1 Leadbetterella sp.
TTATTATTACTCATAATAATATTATATGGATATTTAATCTTGTTTAAAATTTTAATCAATTCAGGATGTGCATAAGCTACACCAAGTCGTAATCCCGCCATTCCCCAAGCTTTAGAGAAGGTTTGTAAAACAACTAGATTTTCAAATTCATTTAATTGGGATATAAAAGATGAAGATTTTGCAAAATCAATATAGGCTTCGTCAATTACTACCAACTTGTCTGGAAAAGCTTTTATAATCTGGAGAATATCATCTTTGACTAACAAATTTCCACTTGGATTATTAGGCGAACAGACCCAAATAATTTTAGTGGCCGTATTCACAGCATCGAAAACATTATCTAAATCAATCTGAAATTCTTCACTTAAAGGAGCATTTTGTATTTTAACTTGTTGAATATCAGCACATACTTTATACATTCCATAGGTTGGAGGCATTATAACAATGTTCTCTTCATTGGGCTCACAAGTTGCCTTAATTAATAAATCAATAGGCTCGTCAGAACCATTTCCTAAAAAGATATTCTCTGGTTTTACTCCTTTTAAATGGCCAAGTTTTACTTTGACCTCCCATTGGTAGGGATCTGGGTATCTATTATATATTTCACCAGTGACGGAAGAATACGGATTTTCGTTTGCGTCAAGAAAAATACCCTCTTTCCCTGTATATTCATCTCTTGCGGAAGAATATGGGGTTAAATTTAAAATATGCTTACGTATTAGTTTAGAAAAATCCATGTCAAATTTTTATGAGTGGCAAAATTAATCTAAATTGATTTAAAGTTTTATTTTAGGGGAATAAAAACCTTTCATTTGTTTAAAATGATTATAAAAGACAATTTATTAAATAAAAAACTATAATTTTTTTTTACAATATTTCAAGATTCAATATTCTGAATTTTTAGTACTTTTACTGTTCAATTTTAAGATATGATTAGCAAAAATGAAGTTTCTGAATATTTCAAAAGTCTACAAAATCAAATTTGTTTAGAAATTGAAAAGACAGATGGGAAATCTAAATACATGGAAGATGTATGGCAACACCATAGCGGGGGAGGGGGAAGAACTCGAGTTTTTTCAAAGGGTAGAATTATTGAAAAAGGAGGTGTAAATTTTTCTGCGGTAGAAGGTATCCTTTCGGAACCACTGCAAAAACAATTGCATATTAACGAGCCTTTAGATTTTTTTGCGACAGGAGTTTCTATTGTAATGCATCCCGAAAATCCTCATGTGCCTATCATACACATGAATGTGAGATATTTTGAACTTTCAAATGGTAATTGTTGGTTTGGTGGTGGAATAGATTTAACCCCACATTTTATAATAGATGATCAAGCACAATGGTTTCATAACTTTTTAAAAAAAACTTGTGATGCCCATAATCCATTATTTTACAATTCATTTAAAAATTGGGCGGATGATTATTTTTACATACCACACAGAAATGAAACCAGAGGAATAGGGGGAATATTTTATGACTATTTAAGGCCAGACCACCTTATTCCAAAAACTAATACCACTCATTCAAAAGAAGAACTTTTTAATTTTACAAAATCTGTTGGTGAATCATTCGCTCCAATTTATTGTCATTTAATGTTAACAAATTTTGAAAAACATATAGCTGAGGCTGATAAAAAGTGGCAGTTAATCCGAAGAGGAAGATATGTAGAATTTAATTTAGTTTGCGATAAAGGGACAAAATTTGGTTTGGAAACGAACGGGCGAACGGAATCAATTTTAATGAGTTTACCCCCGCATGCAGATTGGAATTACAATTTTACAGTCGAAGCAGATTCAAAAGAAAAGCAAACTTTAGATAAATTGAAAAAGGGTATAAATTGGGTTTAAGAAAATAATTTTAAATCCCAATTCTTGCCAGAATCATAAAAGATATTTCCGTTAGAAATTGTTAAGGGAGAATCAAAATTATTGCTAAAAAGTTGTCCAGTTCCTAGCCCTTGGGGCAGATTATTATCAAATTCCGCTGTAAACTGACAAATAGCATTCAAACCGATATTTGATTCCAGTGCTGATGTAATCCACCATTGGATACCTAGGTTATTCGCCACCTGAATCCAACTCTTTGAACCACTAAATCCACCCATTAAACTCGGCTTAAGAATAATAAAATGGGGCTTAATTGTAGATAACAATTTGATTTTGTTCTCCTCATTCCCTAACAATTCTTCATCCAATACGACAGGAACAGGAGAAATTTCGCACAATCTGGCCATTTCCTCTATATTACCAGCTTTTATCGGCTGTTCAATGCTATGAATTTCAAATTTAGATAAGGCTTTAAGTTTTTCCAATACATTTTTATATTCAAAAGCTCCATTAGCATCTACCCTTAAAGTAATTTCTTCAGCTGAAAATTCATTTCTAATAGATTTTAAAATAAATAACTCTTGTTCAAAATTTATGGCGCCTATCTTAATTTTAATTGTTGTGAAGCCATTTTTTATTTTATCTTTAATTTGGTGTTGCATAAAAGCAACATCTCCCATCCAAATTAATCCATTTATCTCTATTGGTTTTTTATTATCATAAAAATCGTTGGCAAATATCTTCCTAAATCCCCCGTTATTTAAATCGAAAAATGCGGATTCCAATGCAAAAAGAACGCTAGAATGTTTATAAATTTTTTTTAAACTATCCTCAAAATTTTGAAATGTAATTACTTCATTATTAATTAACTCTATCATTTCTTGTAGCTTATTTTCAGCAGAAAAAAAATCAGAGCTTAAACCTTTTAAAGGACCTGCTTCACCTAATCCAAAACATTCCGGATTTTGATTATCAAAAAGCTTAATAAAAATAGAGGTTTTATTTTTTAAAACTCCTCTAGAAGTTCCTGCATCAAATCTAAAATTTAGTGTACTTTTGTATAGTTCAGCCTTTAAAGCCATAGATGAATTATTTTAGGAAATATTTTTTAAGACCATTTGCTATAATTTACAAAATTATAACAACTATCAGAAATTTCTTGTTTGATTCTCAATTAATTCCAAGTTTTAAACCTAAAATTTTTACTGTTGGAATTGGTAATCTAACCATTGGAGGCACTGGAAAAACTCCAATGACTGATTTTTTAATATCCAAATTGGGTTTTAGTCATATTGCAGTACTAAGCAGAGGTTATGGAAGAGAATCAAAAGGATTTATTGAAATAAATAGCTTTAAAACAGCTAAAGATGTAGGAGATGAACCATTAATGCTTTACAATTTGAATAGAAAAAAAGCAAAGTTTTTTGTTTCAGAAAAAAGAGTATTAGGATATAAAAAAGTGATAAAGAAATATCCTGAAACAAATTTTCTAATATTAGATGATGTATACCAGCATAGATATATAATTCCTCAACTTCAAATCTTACTTTGTGATTTTAATAGACCTTTTTTTAATGACTTTGTTTTACCGTCTGGCGATTTAAGAGAGTCAAGAAATTCTGCTAATAGGGCAGACCTGATAATAGTAACAAAATGTCCTCTTTCTTTGAATGATAATGATAGATTTACCTACATAAAAGAAATTAGTAAATATTCAAGCAAGCCTATTTTCTTTTCTTTTTTTATAAATGATTCTCCAAAAAATCACAAAAATGAAGTATTAGTATCAAAATCCAAGGCAATTGTGGTTTCAGGATTAGCTAACAACAATTATTTTTCTGATTCGATTTCAAAAAATTTTATGGTAATAAAAAAATATTCTTTTAATGACCATCATTCCTATTTAAAGAGTGAAATAGAAGAAATATTAAAAAAAAATCCAAATTTACCAATTGTAACTACCCAAAAAGATTATGTGAAAATTGAAAATATAATTTCAAAAAAGAAGTTAAAGCTATTTTATGTAGTGAAAACAAAAGTAAAAATAGAAGGGGAAGAAGCATTTATGGACTTAATTTTTGACACATATAATAAGTTCAAATCCATTTAATTTTGCGTAATTTGCATTAAAATTTATTCAGATATAGGGTATTATGCGTTTTTTTTTAATAACTTTCAGTATTTTTATCAGCACCTTATGCTTTTCACAAGTTCAAGTATTAGATGATTCCACCGTACAAATTTATGGGCCAAATAGTGTAAACTACATTTTTGAATCCGATTTATTAAACAACTCCTCTTTAAAATCTAATCCTGACACTATAATTTCAAAATTTTATATTTCAGACCCTGTTTTAAAAAATAATTGGCTCTATCAAGACTTAGGAAATGTTGGTTCAGCCGCAAAGGCTATTTTTTTTAAGCCATCCTATTCCGTAGAAAGACAAATGGGACAAGATGTATTTAATTTATATGCTCCTAAATTGAATGAAATAAAATATTATAATACCAGATCTCCTTTTACTAATCTATTGTACATTCAAGGTTTTAAAGGCTTTAGCCAATTAGATTTTACACATTCTCAAAATATTAATTCTCGCTTTAATCTCACTTTAGATGTTACTAAATTTAATTCATCTAAACAAATTGATGCTTCCACTGTGGAAGACAGGTTAATTGATCATTGGAATTATAATTTATCCAGTAATTACATTTCAAAAAACAAAAAATATCAGGTTTTAGGCGTTTTTTATCATTTTAATCATTTACAAAACGAGCAAGGAGGTATCGATGAAAAAGATAACTTGTCAATTTTACCGAAAGACCTGCTTGGAAGTTATAGAAATAATTATCAATCGCAATTGGGGACAGCAGCAAGTAGCAGAGAGCGATGGAATAATATTCACATTTTCCATCAATATAAATTAAAAAATGGATTTCAGGTCTTTCATATACTAGATGTGAACCGCCAAAAATATTTTTTCACAGATTATTTACTTAAAACTAATGTTCTTAAAAAAAGTTACAATTTGCCTGGCTTAAACCCATCCATTGATACTTTACTTACAAATACTCTATTTAAAACCTATACAAACAAATTTGGATTAAAAGGTAGATATAAAGGGTTTGATTATCGAGCATTTGCAAAATATAGAATATTTAATTTAAACTCTAACTTTCTTTCTAAATACCAAATCAAATCAAAAAGCGAAGTATTTATTGGTGGACAAGCTGCGTATTATTTAAAAGATAGTACTAATAACCTAATTTTGGAAACAGAATTTAGTTCCAATTTAGGATACCTAGTCAGTGGTAAAATAAAATACAAGGGGCTCTCCGGAGAATTTTATCAAGCATTTACTCCTCCAAGCATTTTCTCTGAAAATTACTTCAATCCAATTTTTGAATTAAAAAACAATTTTCAAAACCAGTTCAATACTTTCATTTCAGCGAGTTACAATTTAGCAATTATGAATTTTAGTTTTAAACCTAGTATTTCAAATACTATTTATGGAAATTATATCTACTATGATACTAAAATGAAAGCAGTACAAGCAAGCACTCCGTTTAATATTTTAAGTATTGAAACGTTTCTAAATCTATCCAAATCAAAATTTGTGATTTCAAATCAAAATATTATTACTTTAAATACATCTAGTTCTATTTTCAGAGTGCCAAAAATAATTAATAATACCCATGTAGAATTTAAAATTAGGTATGCCAAGGTATTGGATATATATACGGGATTAGATATTTATTATAAATCCAAATATCTGGCAGATTCCTACACTCCAATGTTACAACAATTCTATTTACAAAATGAATTTTATGTTTGGGGATTTCCAGTTGTTGACCCTTTCGTTGCTTTAAATGTGAACAAAGTCCGACTATTGTTTAAATTTGGACATGCTAACCAAGGGCTTTTTTCTCAAGGTTTTTATACAACTCCATATTATTTAGCAATGCCTCGGGCATTTTTGCTAAAAGTAAATTGGCCACTTTTTGATTAAAATTCTCTTAAAACAGTATGGAAATAAGCATAATTTCCAGAAAATAGAAGATCTACTTTTTTTAATAAATTAGAAAATTCATTCTTGTCAAATTCTATTTCTTGACTTTCTTCAGCAAAATAAAACTGAATAGCATAATTTACAGAATCCGTTTCTAATTCAGTTAGTAATTTGAAAGTTTTTACTTTTAAAAGATTAGAAACTTCTTTAAAGCTCATGCTGATTTCTACTTTTATCCAAGCTTCAAAGTTTTTTGACGCTTCCTCAGATATACTAAAGGTATAATTTGATAAAATCATGATATTCATTAAAAAAAATGTTTGAGAATTGATATTCTCAAACATTTAAAAATATAATGTGAATAAAAAAAATTAATAATTTGTATTAGTAATTTTTAAAACTTTTGTTGACTTAAATAAATAAAATGCTCCAAACAATAAACCATTAAAGATTAAATCGCCGATAAGCATATTTTTAAAAAAAGGAATACCTGCACTATAAGAAGCTAAAATTCCAGACAAATCTCTGGAATAAATACCTAAAGCGGGGTTAGAAACTAAGGCTGCAGGATAAAAAAAAGAAAAATTGGTTAGTAAAAAGAAAATAGAAGATCCTAGTAATGAAGCAATAACAATTTTAATAGGGTTAAAATTCTTTAAATAAAAATATCCAAATGAAAAAATTAATGCATAACCAAAATAAACTATTAATGTTCCGGAATGAAATCCAAAACCCGAAATAATTTCAATTAAAAAATCACTAAAAAGTATGACTGCAAAAGGAAATGTAAACTTTAATATTTTATTTGGAATTACAGCAGCACCAAAAAGAATAATTGCAGCAATGGGGGTAAAATTCATAGGGTGATCTATTAGTCTAGACAAGGCAGCAATCACAATCAAGCCTCCAATTATAAAACCGTTTTTGATATCCGAAGTATTCATTAATTATATATTTTTTGCAAATTTATCTAAGTTTGGGATGATTCCCAATTTTATTGGCTTAATCTTTTAGAACCCAAGTATCCTTACTTCCGCCCCCTTGAGAGGAATTAACCACCAAAGACCCTTTTTTTAAGGCTAC
>DAIQBE010000153.1:0-6893 GCA_036781325.1 Leadbetterella sp.
CAAAAAGCTACTACCGAACCTGCAGTTTCTCATGATCATAGCAAAATGGCTATGGAGGCCAAATCGGAATTAAAAACGGAAGATGTAGATTTGATAATTGCGGGAATTAAAATTGACCCAGCCAATCCATCAGCCCGAGAAAGAATAAATGTAACCGTTGATGTAAAAAATCAAGGCAAAATCGATTTGCCAATAGAAAAATTAGTTCAATTGGATTTAACATTCGAAGGAATGGGTATTAAAGTAGAACAGTTAAGCAAAAACTATAAAGACGGAATTAAATCTGGTGAAACTGTTTCAATTACAAAAAATTTAAATGGTCCTTGGGTCGGAAATATTTCATTTTTTGCAGATATAATCGGAGAGTATAATTTAAAATTAATTTTAGATAAAAATAACGAAATAACCGAAAGCAACGAAAAAAATAATTCATATAATAAGAAAATTACTTTTTCAGCTCCAGCAAATATGAATGCATTTGCACTAGAAAGATCTATTCGATCTTATGCGTCTGTTGCCCATGTGGATTCACTAGTTTCCATTTTGAAAACCGCACAAGGTTTGGATAATCAAGGTAAAAGTTCGGTAATAAAAGCCATTTCTGAAGGTTGGAATTATAGAATAAAAGACATAAAAGTAAAACCTTCTTCTAAAGTATTTTTGACAAATCTAAACAAAACGGCTGACCCTAGGCTGGAGAAGCTATTAAAGGCTTGGAATGTAATAGAGGATATTAAACTAAATGGAGATGTAAAAATAGTAAAAATAAAAGCGGTTAGAGAAGCAATGAAATATGATATAAAAGAATTTTCAGTAAAAGCGGGCCAAACTGTAGAACTTACTTTCGAAAATCCCGATGCCATGCAACATAATTTGGTTATTGTAAAGCCGAAGACTATGGAAAAAGTAGGCACTGCAGCCGACAAAATGATGATGGATGAAAAAGGGGCTGAAAAAAACTACGTACCATCTTTAGATGAAGTATTATTCTCTACTCCTTTAGTTACGCCAGATCAAAATTTTAAATTGATTTTTAAAGCTCCAGAAGTGGTAGGAAATTATCCTTACGTTTGCACATTTCCAGGGCATTGGAGATTAATGAATGGAGTTATGAAAGTTGTAAAATAATTAATCTCTGTTTTTAAAGCCAAAATATTATTTTTCTTGTAACGCTATTTTAGGACGAGACAAATCAATAATAAAAAAAGCCTCAAGATATGAGGCTTTTTTTTATTCTCCATGTAGCCAAGCTTTTTTGGCTAACAATGTTTCCTTATCTTCTACATTGTCAGGGTCTGGAACACAACAATCAACTGGACAAACAGCCGCACATTGAGGTTCCTCATGAAAACCTGTGCATTCCGTACATTTATCGCTAACAATATAATAAAATTCATCCGAAATGGGTGTCATTGCGGCAGTACCTTTTACAAGTGTACCATCTCCAAAATCAACTTCAGTTAGTTTTGTTCCTCCTCCCCAAGTCCATTCTATTCCTCCTTCATAGATAGCGGTATTTGGACACTCTGGTTCGCAAGCCCCACAATTTATACATTCATCAGTTATAATAATTGCCATATGTATTTCAAATCTTTAGTTATTCAAATCTATAACAAATATAATTCCGCAAAGTTTAACTACCTTCGTATTTTTATATTGAATTTAAAAGAGTAATTGTTTATATTAGAAAAATGAAATTAGAGGAAAGAATAGTACTATTTTCAAAACTTGGAGAATATTTATTAGTTAACAAAAATACCGAAGAATACAAAGAAATACTTTTTGCCGCTAAGGCAAAAAATGCATGGTTCACTCTTGATAATATTCAAAATGCAATAGATAATATAATTGTTAACTTTTTAAAAGAGAATGAATTAAGAAATTTTGTCTCTACTTATACAGACTCTTATTTTGAACCGATTGTTGCAAAGAAAATTGGTTTGATTGCTGCTGGTAATCTCCCATTAGTAGGTTTTCAAGATCTTTTGCAAATAATTTTATCTGGAAACATCGTTTTATACAAAGCAAGTAGTCAAGATGAGGTATTAATCTTATATTTTCTAAAAATTCTTAATTCTTTTAATTCTGAAATTTCTAATTATATAAAGATAGTTGATAAATTAAACAATGCCGACGCTTTTATAGCTACAGGCAGTGGTAATTCTTCCCGATATTTTGAATACTATTTTGCTTCTAAACCAAATATTATAAGAAAAAACAGAACATCAATTGCTGTATTAGATGGAACTGAAAACAGAATTCAACTGGGAAACTTAGGCGGTGATATATTAAACTATTTTGGTTTAGGATGTAGAAATGTTTCAAAATTATTTGTACCCAAGGGGTATATTTTTAATACTTTTTTTGAATCCATTGAATTTTGGAACAGCATAAGAATGCATTCAAAATATAACAATAATTATGATTATATGAAGGCCATTTATTTGGTAAATCAAGTTCAACATCTTGATAACGGATTTTTACTCCTAAAGGAAGATGAAAATTTAACTTCTCCAATTTCAGTTCTTTTTTATGAAAAATATGAAACTTTAGATTTATTAAATGAAAAACTAGCTGAAATGAAAGATAATTTACAAGTTATAGTAAGTGAAAATAATGGTATCAAAAATAGAGTGAATTTTGGGAATAGTCAGACCCCACGACTAAACGATTTTGCTGATTCAGTAGATGTAATTGACTTTTTGCAAGGGGTATAAATATTTAAAGGGCTTTTCACTCAACTATTCATATTTATAAAGGAAAAAAAACTACTTCAAAAAATTACCAAATAATTGCAAGTTTTGATTTTTAATTGGAACAAATTGTTCAAAATTTCTTCTAGAAATCTAAAAAAAAACAAAGATTTCAAAACCATGGATATCATTTTTAATGAATAAATAGCTTGCATTTATATATTGTTTCTGATAATTAATTCAGAAAATATTTACATTCTATGGTAATAAGTCTCCAAGGATAATATATTTTTTTTTATAAAAATATCCCTTCTTTATTTTAAATGGATATATTTAACAATTTAAATTTATTTGCATCACGTATTTTAAAATTGAATTATTAAATAACGCTTATTACCATTTAATAATTTTTTATCACACAATTTTCTTTTCGCTTTAATCTTGTCTTCCATATAAGAAAAAAAAGAGTGCTAAAGATATTAATATTGAATGGTTTGATCAGAAATTGATGTTTCATATAAAATTGGAAAAGATATGACCCAAGAAATAGAATTACAAATAGAACTAAAGAAGACTAAAGAATTATTAGAACAAACAAATAGGATAGCCCATATTGGTACTTGGGAATACGATTTCATTACCCAAATAGGGCATTGTTCTAAAATTACAAAAGAAATTTTAGAATTATCAGATGATTCAATTTTTAATATTTATTCAATTACTGAACATTTTATCAGTAAAGAAGATAAAAGTTTAATTATCCACAATTTATTCAATTCTAAAAATCTCCATCAACCTTTTGAAATAGAGATTCAAATAAAAGTTTCACATAAAAATAAAAAATGGGTCAATCTCAATGTTAATTCTGAATTTATCAATAAAAAGTGTGTACGGATTTTTGGAATTATTACGGATATCGATGAGAAGATTAAAAGTAAAGAAGAATTAGAATTAGCAAATGCAAACTTTAAATTTATTAGTGAGAATACTTCAGATTCGATTGTGGTTTTTGATAAAGATCAGCTAGTTTATGTATCTCCTGCATTTCTTAAAAATTTTGGATATTCCTTTGAAGAATTGAAGGAAATGGCTGAAGAAGATATTTTTAAATTTGTTCATATCGAGGATATACCGAAAATTAAAAATTTATTAAATGAAAATTATAAAAAAAGAAAAACATTTTCTACTACGTATACCTATAGATTTTTACATAAAAATGGAAAATTTATATGGAAGGATGATACTTTAGATGTGATTTATAATGAAGATAAAACGATTAAAAAAACTATCATTTTGTCTAGAGATGTTTCTACAAGAATATTACGAGAACAAAATGAAAATCAAAGGAAAGAAAGCCAACTTTTGCAAAATGAAATTATTATTAAGCTTTCCACCTCTAAATTTGACGAAATTCGTTCTATAAATGAAAAGATAAATGAGATTATTAGTTTCGCAGCCTATGGCTCAAAGGCAAATAGAGTTTCCTTATGGAAATTTGATAAAGATTTTCTATTATGTGAAAGTATATTTATTGCTGATACTAATCAATATAAATCTGGGGAAAAATTGGCTCTTAATGAATTCCCAAAGTATTGTGATGCCATCAAAAAAGGTCTTTTTTTACTTACGAATGACGTTTGTAATGATAGTAATACTTCGGAGTTAGCTGCAAATTATTTTATTCCTGAAGGAGTAACATCTTTAATGGATATATCTATTTGGGTAGATGGAAATATTTTTGGAATTGTATGCTTTGAATTGACAAATGAGGAACAAAAATGGGAAGAATATGACCTTTCATTTGCAAAATCTATTGTTGATATCATCTCCAAAGAAATAGAAGCCGATAAGTCATGGAAATTAAAAACAGAGTTAAGTAAAACCAAAGTTCTTTTAGAACAATCCAACAAAATAGCCGGAATTGGTGGATGGGAAATTGATATTATTGCCAATGAATTCTATTTTTCTGATTTAAATTATAAGATTATAGAAGCTCCAGAATCGTATAAACTTAATATCAATGGGGCTTTAGCTTTTTTTAAAGAGGGAGAAAATAGAATTAAAATGAAGGAGGCGATTGATAATTGTTTAAAATATGGAAAACCATTTGATATGGAAGTACAAATTAATTCGTTTAAAAATAATGAAAAATGGGTACGTGCCATTGGTAAAGCTGAGTTTAAAAATGGAATGTGTTCAAAACTTATTGGAACTTTTCAAGATATAGATGATAAAGTGAAACTTTATCAAGTTGTTCAACAAAAAGAACAACAATACAGAACCTTAATTTCGAATATTTCAAGTGTGGCATTTAGATGCTTAGCCGATAAAGAATGGACAATGATTTACATTAGTGATGCAATTGAATCTTTGACAGGCCACAAAAGAAATGATTTTATTAAAAACAAAATTAATTATTTGGATCTTATTCATCCGGATGATTTTCTATTGGTAAATGATAAAAGCATAAATACTTCAGTTTTTGAATATTACATTGAATATAGAATTTTTGATATAAATAAGGAACAAATTTGGGTAAGTGAAAAAGGAAAAAGATATTTTGATAAGAAAGAAAATACCTATTTGATTGACGGCATTATTACTAATATTACTGATCAAAAAGCAGCAGAAAACAAATTGATAAATAGTCAAAGGCAATTAAATAGTATATTAAATTCTTTAGACGAGGTAGTTTGGGCAATAGATCTCCCCAATAGAAAGCCAATGTTTATAAGTAATTCTTTTGAAAGAATTTTTGATATTTCTTCAGATAAATGGTTTCAAAACTTCGAAAGCTGGAAAACAGTATTGCATCCAAATGATAAACTAATAGGAGAAAAAATTGAAAATGACACCATTAATTATGGTCAGGCACATGAAACTTTTCGAATCATTAATGTAAATGGAGAAATAAAATATTTAGAAAATACTGTTAAAATTTTATATAATGAAAACAATATTCCTTATATGGTAATAGGAATAATTATTGATGTAACCGAGAAAAAAAGAATTGAATTTGCTTTAAAAAAGTCTGAAAAAGAAACGGAAATAGCTATTATTTCAAAAGCTGAGCTGGAGCTTAGAGCTTTACAGATGCAAATGAATCCCCACTTTATTTTCAATGTTCTAAATTCTATCCAAAGTTTTATTTTAAATAAGGAGACAGTCGTTGCAAATGACTATTTATCAAAATTTTCAAAATTAATTCGTTTATTTTTAGATTCGTCCAGAAGTAAATTTATTTCAATAAATGAAGAGATAAATTTATTAACACTTTATATGGAATTAGAAAAACTTAGATTCGAGGGCAAATTTGAATATGAAATTGAAATCAAAGGCCCCTTGAATAAATACTTTGAAATTCCAACTATGATATTACAACCATTTATTGAAAATGCTATAAATCATGGCCTTAGGTATAAAAAAGAAAAAGGAAAGTTAAAAATAATATTTACGAAACAAGCCAAGTATGTGATTTGTACAATTGAAGATGATGGCATTGGAAGATCGAAAGTTGGGAAAATACAGCTAGAAAATAATAAAGGGTATAAATCACAAGGAATTAAAATAACAACGGAAAGAATTGAAATTTACAATAAAATAAATAATGTAAAAATAGAATTTGCATTGTCAAATAAAATTCAAAGAAGGAAGGAAACTAAACAAGATGTGGGCACAGTAGTAAAAGTGAAATTTCCGATTTAGAATACCTCAAAATATTTTTTAAGATTCATTTTTTTTTAATCTCATCAAACCTTCTTGAACTACACTTGCTACCAAAATCCCTTCCTTATTGAATATATTTCCCCTGGCAAATCCCCTTGCATTTGAAGCACTAGGACTGTCCATAGCATAAAGTAACCAATCATCAATTCTAAAATCCCTATGAAACCACATTCCATGGTCTAAACTGGCCATAAAAAGGTCTTTATTGGGCAATGGGCCTTTGGTATGAGGTAAAGTGGCTGTGGTTAAAAGATTATAATCCGAAACATAGGTTAATAATCTTTGATGAATATTAATATCGGCATCAAAATTTTCATTCGCTTTAAACCAAAAATTGCGATAAGGAAGCTTGGTTTTAAAATCTAATATCTTTACTTGTTCTACCATTCGAAATTCAAATGGCCGCTCATTAATTACTTGAAAAATGTGATCTGGAACAAAAAATTTGTACTTTTTTACCATATCTAGGTCAGA
>DAIQBE010000154.1:0-6866 GCA_036781325.1 Leadbetterella sp.
TGGCATTCCTGAGATTATTATTGAAGGGGAAACTGGCTATTTAATTCCATTAGAAAGTATTTCACGAACCGATTTTAATCCAAAATATCGAGAAGTTTTTCAAAAAGCATTTGCACAAAAACTAACCAAATTAATGTCCATTTATCGGTATCATTTATGTTGACTGTCTTTTTTATATCCATCAAAACCTTACCTTCTTTGAATTCAGGCTTTCCATCTTTTAAAGGAATTGTTTTTATTTCTTGGAAACTAGTTCCATCAGAAAATACTTTTGTCATCGTATAAACTGAATCTAAACCACCTTGTAAGTTTTTGGCATTTTCATTAACTCCACTTGAAAAAGTAGCCTCTTCTATTTTTTCCGTTTTTAATTTAATATCCACAGCATCATACATTTTAGAATAGATAGTTCTATACGATAAAACTGCTACCAGCATACCACAAAGCATTATCCATTTACGACCTATTTTGTCAGACAACCATCCAAAAACAACGAAAAATGGAGTGCCTAAACATAAGCCCCAAATCAAAATTGAATCTACTTGTTCTTTTGGAACATTCAATACTTTTTCAATAAAAGACATCGCATAAAACTGTCCAGTATACCAAACTACCCCTTGACCCATTGTAACGCCAAGTAAAGCTAACAATACAAATTTAAAATTTAGTTTATTTCCAAACGATTCTTTTAATGGATTACTTGATGTTTTACCTTCCGACTTCGCTTTAACAAATAAAGGAGACTCATGCATATTTTTGCGAATCAAATAAGAAACTCCGACCATTATTAAAGAGGCTAAAAAGGGAATTCTCCAGCCAAAATCTTCAAAAGCCTGCTTGCTCATGGAAGCTTTTGTTAATGCAATCACTAATAAGGAAATAATTAAACCTGCAGTTGCAGTTATTTGAATCCACGAGGTCATGAACCCTCTTTGGTGATTTGGAGAGTGTTCGGCTACGTAAGTTGCGGCTCCACCATATTCGCCTCCCAAAGCTAAACCTTGCAGAAGCCTTAATGATAAAACCAAAATTGGAGCTAACATACCTATGGATTCATAAGATGGAATGCAACCAATAAAAAAAGTGGCACCACCCATTAGTAATAAAGTAACCATAAACGTATATTTTCGGCCGATAAGATCCCCTAGTCGTCCGAAAAATAAAGCTCCAAAAGGCCTTACAATAAATCCTGCTGCAAATGTTGCTAATGTGGAAAGATAAGCTAGCGTCTCGTTTCCTGGTCCACTAGGGAAAAACTTTGTTGCTATTAGTGTGGCTAAGCTTCCAAAAATGTAAAAGTCATACCATTCTATCATGGTACCTACTGAAGAGGCACCAATGACGGCGAACATAGAACTTTTTTTATTTTTATTCATATTTTTAGGGTTCAAGTGGTTATAAACTTCAAAAAAACAAACTGGATAAATAAGTGTTATTGATTTTCTAAATTATACTCAAGAACAAATCTAACTATTTAAAACGAGACTTAAAACTACTATAGAAAGGTCAAAAATTAAACTTTCTGAATTATTTAAATATAGAAAGATTAGGTAAACATCATAAAATTTTCTATGAAATTAGCGTAAACTAAACCCTAATGAATTGATTATTATTTAAATAAAAACTTAAATTCCATTTTTTTCTACATCTAGTGAATTAATCAATTTTAATTCGTGTTGAAAGAAAATACTCATTTTATTATCCCTATATGCAATTACTCTTCAAATACCTTCAACGCTATAGATTACAAGTATTATTAGCTTTTTTATTAGCAGCAATAAATCAATCCTTTTCATTAATGGATCCTTACTTTTTTGGAAAATTGATAGATAGATTTGCAAAAATGCCTGACAAATACTCTCAATCACAGTTTTTAACTGGTGTTGCCTCGCTTCTAGGTGCAATAGTTGGGGTAGCCATGGTGAGTAGAATAGCCAAAACTTTTCAAGATTATGTGGTTAATATGGTCATACAAAAATTTGGTGCTGATGTTTTCATAGATGGCTTAAAACATACTTTAAAACTACCTTTTCAACAATTTGAAGACCAACGCAGCGGAGAAACTCTTTCTATATTACAAAAAGTTAGAACTGATTCCGAGCGTTTTATTACTGTTTTCATTAATGTGGCATTTACTTCATTGGTTGGAATTGTTTTCGTAGTTATTTATGCAATTAATATTAATCCTTGGTTAGTTGCTGTTTATTTTTTCGGAGCTTTTGCTTTAGGAACTCTTACCAATATTTTAAGTAAAAAAATAAAAGAAATTCAGAAAACAATAGTAAAAGAAACGACAGCTTTGGCTGGTACCACAACGGAGTCGCTTAGAAACATAGAGCTTGTAAAAAGCTTGGGCTTGGCAGATCAAGAAATTAATAGATTGCAAAACAACACTTTAAAGATTTTAAAACTAGAACTTAAAAAAGTAAGGGGAGTAAGATCTATAAATTTTGTACAAGGTACTTTTGTAAATCTACTTCGTCAAATAATTTTGTTTGTTTTACTGTTTCTAATTTTTAAAAATCAAATGACAGTTGGGCAGCTATTAACTTTACAGTTTTATTCTTTTTTTATTTTTGGGCCATTGCAAGAATTAGGAAACGTTATTTTAGCTTATAGAGAAGCTGAAGCCTCTTTAAACAATTTCGAAAAATTACTTAATACTCCTGTAGAAACTAAGCCAGAGGCCCCTACCAAACTAGGAGTGGTGGAAAGTCTAATTTTTGAAAACATCAATTTTAAACATGCCACAGCCAGTGCGTATGCATTGGAAGGAATAAATTTTGAAGTTAAAAAAGGAGAAACTATTGCTTTCGTTGGTCCTTCTGGTTCGGGGAAAACAACTTTGGTGAAACTTTTGGTGGGCCTTTATCATCCTGTAGAAGGGCAAATATCTTACAACTCTATACCTAGCAACCTTTTAGATATTGATGAGCTACGAAATCAAATAGGGTTTGTAACCCAAGATACCCAGCTTTTTTCAGGTACTATTCGTGAAAATTTACAATTTGTAAACCCCAAAGCCTCTGATGAATTAATGGTTGATAAATTACAAAAAGCAGCTTGTCACAATTTATTAAAAAGGGCAGATAACGGTTTAGACACGGTAATTGGTGAAGGAGGAATGAAAATTTCAGGTGGAGAAAAACAAAGGCTTTCGATCGCCAGAGCTTTGTTGCGTGATCCAAAAATATTTGTGTTTGATGAGGCTACTTCTTCTTTAGATTCAATTACTGAAGAAGAAATCACCTCAACAGTAAGAGAGGTTACCGACTTGGGTCAGTATATAACTGTTATGATTGCGCACAGGCTTAGTACGATAATGCATGCCGATAGAATCTATGTTTTAGAGAAAGGGAAAATAATCGAAATTGGTGAGCACTCAGAGTTGCTTGAACAAAAAGGCCTATATTATGCTATGTGGCGTCAGCAGATTGGAGAGCGTAAAAACACTTTTGCATTAGCATAAGGATATGAGTAAACCGGTAACTATCCTCACTGGCTTTTTGGGGGCAGGAAAAACAACCTTTCTAAATCAAGTTATAGCCCTTAAAGCTGAAACCAAGTTTGCCATTGTTGAGAATGAGTTTGGGGAGGCTGGCATTGATGGCGAACTCATCATTAATCCTAATAATGAGATATTCGAGCTCAACAATGGCTGCCTTTGTTGTTCTTTAAACGAGGGAATATATGATATTTTAAATGAATTAAGTGTTAAAACAGACCAATTTGATGAGCTCATAATTGAAACAACAGGAATAGCAGACCCGGCTAATGTAGCAAGTCCTTTTTTTTCTCATACCGAAATCAAAAAAGATTTTCCAGTAAAAAGAATCGTATGTTTAGTTGATGCGGAACTCATAGAGGATCAATTAATTGAAACAGAAGAGGCTATTAAGCAGCTGGCATTTAGTGATATAATTTTATTGAATAAAACCTCAAATGTTTCTGAAATTTATTTAAAAGAGATAAAAAATAAACTGTTAGCAATTAATCCATTTTTAAAGTTTTTTCAAGAAAAAGAAATGATTTTCCCTGTTAAAGAAATTTTTGAAACAGAGAGAGATACAGATTTAATGATAGAAGAAACAGGATCAAAATCTAAATATCATCAACACAAACACGGTAAAATAAAATCACTTACTTTTAGATTTGACCAAGCGTTTGATGACAAAGAGCTACAAATGAGGCTATTTGGCTATTTGGTTTTTGAAGCAAAAGGACTATATAGAATTAAAGGAATAGTAAATGCAAAAAACATTAATCATCGGTTAATTCTTCAATCTGTCGGTCAAAATCTTAGTATTGCTGGTGGTAAAACTTGGCAAAAAGATGAAAAAAAAGAATCTAAAATAGTATTTATAGGAAAAGATTTGGATAAGCTATTTTTTGAGGAATTATTGTCAAGCTGTTTGGCAAATTGAGAATATAAGGTGACCTTTGCACCAAAATTGGTGGACTTTTTATATTTCAAGTCTTTCGATTGTAAAAATTTATAATGAGCATACTCAGAAACGAGCGATTAGACGAATACTTAAAGACTTTTTCAAATACTTCTACCAGAGAAAGGGGGAAATTAATATTCGATAAAAATAGATATACGCTTAAAAAATATATCGAACAAGGAATGGGCGAAGCTGATTTTACGTTCCTTGGTGACGATGGCACCCCACAGAATTATAGAGTTAAAGTAACTGGATTTGCAAGCGAAAACTCCATTTTACAAAGTTCTTGTTCTTGTTTATACAATCTAGGTGGAATATGTAAACACAGAGTGGCCTCGATAATGGCCTTAGATCAGCATTTAATTTTAAGTCCTATTTATAAAAAGCAAGAACACATGTCAGAATCTATTTTGCTAATAAATAGCATTACGGATGAAGAATTAAAGAAGCATACTTTACCTGACTTATGGAAATTAAAACCAAGCATAAAAAACATTAAAATTACTTTTGCAAAAGACGGATTAGCTGAAGTTGAAATTGAATATAAAAAACAATTTTTTAATTTGCGTTTCGAAAAGTTAAATAAGGGCGTCATAAAAACTTCTTGTACTTGTAATCAAACTCTACGAGCTATACTCTGTGAACATAAACTGGCGGCTTTAGAAGCATTAAAAAATGAGTATGGTCAATTTGCATTTGATATCCTCCGCGATTTGTCTGAAGAAAAAATTAAACTTTTAGCCGAATATGGTTTTAATCCTGAAGATGATATTTCAGAAAAATTTGAATTCAAAATAAACGAAAATGGAATACTTCAATTAACAAAACTTGACGCTAGTATTCATAAAATAAGTCAGTTTCAAAACTGGAGTGAATTAACAAAAAAATTATTGTTCCTTTAAAAGATTCAATAGTAAATCTTGAAACTGAAGATGATAAATATGAACAAGTACTTGTTTATGTTTTTACAAAACAAAATAAAGGTGACGTTCCTGAATTAAAAATTGATGCAGTTACATCAAAATATAATCATAAAACTGGGAAATTCACAAAAGTTGAAAGTTTAAGTGCTCACTACATAAGCCAGCTGCCAAGTATTTTACCGAGTGACAGTAAGGCCATCCAAATCATTGGAGAAGTTGACGATAACAATTTGGAGAAATTTCTCCGCCAAAGAAATTTAGAAAAAAATTGGTATACGGTTTTAAATCATAAATCTTTGAATTCTGAATCTTTTATAGATTTACAGGAATACTTAGGCGAAAAATATGAAGAACTGCTTCCATTAATATACGATAAACGCATTTTTTTAGGTAAAGACGATTACCAGAATATTAATGAAATGCAAGAAATAGGCCTAAGCCTAAAAAAAGTAAGACCATTATTTGAATTAAATGAAGACAAAGATTTCCTAATTCTCGACATCTTTTTACAACTCGGTAATGAAAAATTCATGTTTCATGAGGTTTACTCTTTTGGATTTTGGTTTTTAGAAATTGAAGGAAAAATTCACAAAATAAATACGTTAAAAAATGCCAATCTACTTTTTCATTTTTTAGATAAAAAACAAATTAAAGTAAAAAAAGATAACTTTAATGGCTTTTTTACAGATTTCATAGTTCCACTTTCCGAGAATGCTGAGGTGGTAATTAATCTAGAAACTGAATTTAAAAATATAAACTTAAAATTTAAAGAGACCCGCATTTTTTTAAAAGAGGATGACCGTAATCTTATACTAAGTCCAGTTTTTGTATATGAAGATTTTGAAAATCCAGAAAACGAACTTTCTTTTAACCATGATGGTAGAACAAAAAAAATCAACAATACAGAAACTACCATTTACATTTACAAAAGAAACGAAACGCTGGAAAATACCGTTTTCGCTTTTATCCAATCGCTACACTTAAATTTCGACTTTCAGGCTAGCAGCTCCTTCTTTTATTTGCCATTCCCCGAAATATTAAAAGATAATTGGCTATTTGACTTCTTCGAAAAAACAAAAGAAGCCAATATTTCCATTTTAGGTTTTAAAGAACTGAAAAAGCTAAGATATAACCCCAATCGCCCCAAAATGGAGATTAAAGGAAGTTCGAGCATTGATTGGTTTGATATGAAAGTTGAAATCTCTTTTGGAGATCAAATAGTATCATTGGCAGAACTTAAAAGGGCTTTGGTGAAAAAGCAAAACTATGTAGAATTGAGAGATGGAACCTTAGGAATGCTGCCTGAAGATTGGCTCAATAAATATTCTAATTTATTTAGAATGGGTTCTATTCACAATGATAGTATAAAATTGTCAAAGCTACATTTTAATATTATTGATGAACTCATTGGAGAAATAAACGACGACGACATTTACCAAGAACTACAAGAAAAAAAACAAAAGCTTTTACATTTTAAAGAAATAAAAGATGTAGCGTT
>DAIQBE010000155.1:0-6802 GCA_036781325.1 Leadbetterella sp.
CGAAATACCTATCGAGATAGGTTTGCAGATGATCGGAAATAGGTATGAAGCAAAACTTTATTGAAGTCGATTTTCTAATGAGTTTTTTGGGTTCAAAGTAAAAGTTCGTTCCGGTTTCACCACCATTAAATCTTCCATATGTCACACAGATTCTTGAAATATCTAATTGCTCCTATTTTTTCAGTAATTGCCTTCTCTTTTTTTAGTGAAGGCGACCAACTAACACAAAAAATTATTGCCAAATTAGACTCTTATAAATTAAATCGACCCCAGGAAAAAGTATTTCTACATTTCGATAAGCCCTATTATATGGCAGGTGAAACAATATGGTTTAAAGGCTACCTTTTTGATGGAGTTAACCACGTCATAGACTCGGTGAGTAGGGTACTTTATGTAGATCTGATACAATTAAATGATGGAAAAATAGTTTTCAGCACTAAACTTAAAGCCGAAGGCTCTACTCATGGAAATATTTCGCTTCCTGACAGCCTAAAGGAAGGAATGTATAGCATTAGAGCTTATACAAACTATATGAGAAACTTTTCGGATGAATTTTTCTTTCACAAAGATTTTAAAATTTGGTCTGGAATGGAAAAGAATAAAACCGAAACAGGCGCAAGGCTTAATAGGTCAAAAGTGGCTGATCTTCAATTTTTTCCAGAAGGTGGAAATTTAGTGGTAGACTTAGAATCAAGATTAGCTTTTAAAGCCGTTAATTTGGTAGGAAAAGGAATAAATGTAGAAGGTTTTATTTTGGATGAAAAAAAAGATACGGTGGCAGGATTCAAGTCAGAGCATCTAGGAATGGGAAAAATAAGTTTTACTCCCGAACATCAAAAAACCTATACCGCTTATGTAAAACAAAATGATGGTAGTGTTGAAGCATTCCCCTTTCCAAAAATTTTTGAACAAGGGTATACTATGGCTGTAGATAATTTGTCGAGCAAAGATAAAATTAAAATCTTTGTAACAAATAATTTACAAAAAACTCCCGAAAACATACATGAATTTGTGGTAGTGGCTCACCAGAGAGGGAATATTTGTTTTATTGCCAAAGGCAATTCTGCTAAAAAATCATTCTCTTTTTCTATCCCAAAAAAAGTAATTCAAGATCAAGGCGTGGTTCAAATTACTTTATTAGATACCAAAGAAACTCCTATTTGCGAAAGGCTGATTTTTAATAAAAAAGACAATCTTTTAAATCTCCAACTACGCCCAGAAAAAGTAATTTATAAACCAAGAGAAAAAGTAATAGTAAAATTAACAGTATCGGATGAAAATGGAAAACCTGTGAAAGGCAATTTCTCAGTTGCGGTTACTGATGCTAAACAAGTAATAGAAGAAAATGAATATCAAGAGAATATTATAACAAATTTACTTTTGTGCTCCGATGTAAATACGCTTGAAAAAGACAAAGAAAATGCTTATTTAAGAGGTAAGGTTGAAAATCCATATTATTACTTTGACAAAAATAATGCGAATGCAAACTATCATTTAGATATATTATTGATGACTCAAGGATGGAGAAGGTTTGATTGGAAAGAATTAATGTCAGAAAAAACAACTGATTTGCCTTTTTTTGTAGAAACGGGAATTGATATTACAGGCAAAGCTACCAGACTAAATGGTAAACTTGCTAATAACATTACCTTAACTTTACTTTTAAAAAGTGAAGGCCAAGTACCGGTTTTTAAAGTAGGAACTACCGATTCTTTGGGAAATTTTGGGTTTTATGGCTTTGATTTCTACGATACAACTTCAGTCTTAGTTCAAGCCATGAAACAAAATGGCAGCAAATTACTCTCTGTTAAAATTGACCCGCCAAAATATTCTCCTAAAGTTTCCTTCTTAAAAATTCCACAGGACCCCATGGAATTTGACACAAAAAAGTTTGCAGATTTTTTAAAAAATGCCAAGGAAACTTTGGAAATTGAAAATAGAATGAAGCTTAGCCAAATTCAAAATTTGGCTGAAATCGTAGTAAAAGCAAAAAAACTGGAAGAGCCAGACAATAGAAGAATGATGTATGGAAACGCAAGCAACACGATAAAAGTGAATGATATGCTATGTGCTGGAGCCACAGACGTTTTGCAAATGTTGACTGGCAGGGTGGCAGGACTTCAAATTAGTTCTGATGGCCTAGGTGGAAAAAAAGCATCCATAAGGGGTGGCGGAGAGCCCCAGTTTTTAATAGATGGCTTTTTGACTACAATAGATGCTATTTTGGTTATAACACCTTGTGATGTTGAGGAAATTGATATTCTAAAAGGCCCAGATGCTTCAATTTTTGGATTAAACGGAGGAAACGGAGTCATCAATATTTTAACAAAAAGAGGAAACAATTCCTATGATTATTCAAAAGATCAAACTTTTGGAATTAGTGTGGTGAAACGCCTTGGATTTACAAAACCCATAGAGTTTTACTCCCCAAAATACGATACTCCAATTCCTGAGCATATTAATCCTGATTATCGTCCAACTATTCATTGGGAGCCAAATATTCAAACGGATACATCTGGAAATGCAAATTTTAGTTATTGGAATTCTGATGCCAAAACAACGGTAAAAATTATTGCAAATGGAGTTTCAACTGCAGGCTCTTTGGGATTTTCAAAAATTGAATACCTAGTAAAATGAAAATTAATAAGAGAAATTAACTAACATCCGTAAATAGTTGTCAGATTATATTTATAAACAATTGATTATAAAGATTAAAAACTTAAGTTCCATGTTCAAAAGGATTAAAGTGATCTAACATAATTTTGCATTATTTAAGCAATAAGAACCAAAATATATTTTTCACTTGAACTTAAAAATTAAAAGAAAGTCCTTATTTTTAAAGAATTAAAACATTCATCAGTTTTTACCATGTCAATTCAAAAGAAAATAGGTTTTATTGGTGCATATTCGTTTCCAATTTTAATAATTCTGTCATTTTATTTGCAACAAGCATTCTGGGCATTTTTACCTGCAATCTATGCCTATGTATTCGTACCAATTTTAGATGAAATCATTGGCAAAGACGCTCAAAATGTTCAGAAAGAGGAATTTGAAAAGTTGATAAAGGAAAAATATTTCGATTTTCTAGTGTACTCTCATGTTTGGATACATCTTTTCATTTTAACTTTTGTAGGGTATCAACTTGCTGAAAAATCTTTTTCAAGTATTCAAATTATTGGATATATAGTTAGTCAAGGTGTTTATGCGGCATCGATAATAAATGTTGCTCACGAATTAGGTCATAGAAATAGTTCAATAGCTCAATGGCATTCCAAAATCGCCTTAATGTCAGTTTGTTATGCACATTTTTTAGTTGAGCATAACCGAGGGCATCACGTACATGTAGCCACGCCACAAGACCCGGCCACTTCCAGAAGAAATCAAACAGTTTATTCATTTTGGAAGCAAACTTTAATTGGAAGTTTTGCAAGTGCTTGGAAAATTGAAAACCAGTTATTGGAAAAAAAGAAATTAAAAAAATGGAGTTTTAACAACGAAGTTATCCAAGGAATTTTAGGAAGTGTCTTAATTGTCAGCTTACTTTTCATTGGCATTAGTTATTTTAGAAATGAACTCTCTTTAATTGTCATATTACATTTTTTTGCTCAAAGCTGGATTGCCATATTATCATTAGAATGCGTAAATTATATTGAACATTATGGAATAGTTAGAAGAGAACTTAGTACCGGGAAATATGAAAAAGTTAATCCTTTACACTCTTGGAATGCCAATCATTTTTATAGTAACCTTCTACTTTTTCATTTGCAAAGACATTCTGACCACCATGCTTATGCATCAAGACCTTATCAAGTTTTGCGCCATTTTGATGAAAGCCCCCAGTTACCCTTTGGTTATCCAGTTATGATTTTAATGTCTTTGTATCCAAGTCTTTGGTTTAAAATCATGAACAAGAAATTAGATTCTTGGAAAGCACAAGCTTACGATGCAGCACAAATAAAAAATATTGTGAAGCAATTTGTTTAAATGTTAATAATTCTTAAAAAAAACAGATTTCCCTGTTGTTTTATTCCAATATAAAAAAATCGAGGATTCTTAACGTAAAACTTAATTCTAAAAAATATATATTTACTGAGAAGATAAATCGCTAACAGTATTGATTATATCCATTTTAAAAATAAATCAATTTCAATAAATACAAATTTTAAATTTTACTATTTTGAAAAGACGAGATTTCATGCAAATGTCCAGTTTAGGAATGGGTGCACTGATGCTACCAAATTTCCCTATAAATGGAAAAACGATAGACCCAGCTCAATTTCTGGAAAACCCAATAGATGTAGCTATAAAGAAAAAGCTAGCTGATGCAGCCTTAAATGCAGCAAAATCAAAAGGAGCTACCTATACCGATGTGAGAATTGGTAGATATTTAAATCAATTTGTAGTGACAAGAGAAGACAAAGTCCAAAACATAGTTAATACAGAATCTTATGGCGTGGGGGTTCGTGTATTAGCCGATGGATGTTGGGGCTTTGCCGCGGTTGTTGATGCTAAATCTGAAAGTGAAACAGCCAAAGCAGCAGAACAAGCCGTTGAAATAGCCAAAGCGAATGCAAGATTACTTTCTAATCCTGTAATTTTAGCTCCACAAAAAGGTTTCGGAGAAGTGAGTTGGAAAGCTCCGATTGAAAAAAATGCATTTGAAATTCCTATCAAAGAAAAAGTAGACTTGCTTTTAAGTGTAAATGATGCAGCATTAAAAAATGGAGCAAATTATGTAAACTCTGTTTTGTTTTTAGTAAACGAGCAAAAATATTTTGCCTCTTCGGATGGCTCTTATATCGACCAAGATATTCACAGAATCTGGCCAATCTTCAATGTAACCTGCATTGACCCAAAGTCAGGAAAATTTGAAACTAGAAATGCCCTCAGTGCACCAATGGGAATGGGATATGAATATTTACAGTCCAATCCGAAGGACAAAATTACTGGAGTAACTACACGCTATAACCGAGGCTACGATATGCTGGAAGATGCCATATCAGCTTCAAAACAAGCGAAAGAAAAGCTTACAGCCAAATCTGTAGAAGCTGGAAAATATGATTTAGTTTTAGATCCTTCACATCTTTGGCTTACTATTCATGAATCGGTTGGCCACCCCTTAGAGTTAGACAGAGTATTAGGATACGAAGCAAATTTTGCTGGAACTTCTTTTGCTACTTTGGATAAATGGCAATCAAAAAATTTCAATTATGGAAGTAAGGAAGTAAATCTATTTGCTGATAAAACCCAAGTAGGGTCATTAGGGGCAGTAGGTTGGGATGATGAAGGTGTAAATACTAAAAAATGGGATTTAGTAAAAGAGGGTACATTAGTAAATTATCAAGCAATTAGAGACCAAGCCCATATTATTTCTGAGAAAGAATCACATGGCTGCTGTTATGCAGACAGTTGGTCTTCCGTACAATTTCAAAGAATGGCAAATGTTTCTTTAGCTGCTGGAAAAACCCCATTATCAGTAGAGGAGATGATAAAAGATGTCAAAAAAGGTATTTATATAATTGGTGATGGCTCTTTTAGTATAGACCAACAGCGTTACAATTTTCAGTTTGGAGGGCAACTTTATTATGAAATAAAAGATGGGAAAATTGTGGGAATGCTAAAAGACGTTGCATATCAATCAAATACACAAGAATTTTGGAACTCCTGTACAAAAATTTGTGATGAACGCGATTATCGTTTAGGCGGTTCATTTTTTGATGGTAAGGGACAGCCTCAACAAGTTAGTGCTGTTTCTCATGGAAGTTCTACCACACGATTTGATGGTGTTAATGTAATAAATACTGCTAGAAAAATATAGTTTTTTGTTTTACAAACAGAAAACATTTCAAAATAATTAAAAAGGTAAATTAGGGTTTACAAGAATTAAAAAAGTTTTAAATAATGGCAACAATATTAACAGAAGAAGAAGCTAAAGCACTTTGTAAAAAAATTTTAAGTTTCTCAAAAGCTGACGAATGCACAGTAAGTATTTTAGGTGAAATAAAAGGCAACATTAGATATGCAAGAAATGAGGTTTCAACAAGTGGTTCATTAATTAACAAAAATATTTCAGTTACTGCATCTTTTGGCAAGAAAAGTGGCGTGGCCACAATAGATGAATTTGATGAAAATTCACTCAAAAAAGTAGTTCAAAGAGCAGAAGAATTGGCCCAATTGGCTCCAGAAAATCCTGAGCATGAAGGGCTTCTGGACCCTCAAATCTACTTAAAAGCTAAAGGATATTTTGATTCAACTGCCAATATAAATCCTAAAAAAAGGGCGGAAAAGGTAGCCCAAAGTTTAGAATTATGTAGAAATGAAAAATTAATTGGGGCAGGTTTTATGGAAGATCAAAGTGGCTATTCAGCCATGATGAATTCCAAAGGCCTATTTGCGTATTATCCAAGCTCCAATGTAAATTTTTCATTGACAGTTAGAACAGAAGATGGCAAAGGCTCTGGTTATGTGGCAAAAGGATTTAGTGATTTCAATAAACTTGATGTGGTAGCGGCTACAAAAATAGCCATGCAGAAGGGGAAAAACTCAGTAAAAGCACAAGCCATAGAACCTGGAAAATATACAGTCATTCTGGAACCTACAGCTGCCGCGGTATTATTGGAGAATATATTTTTTGGAATGGATGCTAGAAGTGCAGATGAAGGCCGATCATTTTTTAGCAAGACTGGAGGAAAAACAAAATTAGGAGATAAAATAGTGGACGAGGCTGTTACCTTCTATTCTGACCCAACAAATTCTGAATTACCGGCATCCCCTTGGTCTGGCGATGGCTTAGCCCAAGAAA
>DAIQBE010000156.1:0-6755 GCA_036781325.1 Leadbetterella sp.
TAAATGAGGCCTTTGAACTTTCAAAAATAAAGCCTGCAGTGGTATTGGCTGTTGATGCTAAAGATTCTGTTCGAATTGTAACTGAAGAAAACGTAAATAAGGCAATTGACAGAAAATCTGTAAAATTGATTCAAACTCCCCAAGTGTTTAATTTACGGGTTTTAAAAAAGGCATATCTTCAACAGGAATTGGATTGGTTTACAGATGACGCGAGTGTGATAGAAAATGACGGAGTGGCGATTACATTACTAGATGGACAATACTCAAATATTAAAATCACTACCCCTGAAGATTTGATTTTGGCTAAAATTTTACTTAAGAAAAGTCTAAAGACCAAAAATTAATCTTTTTTTTAGTTTCTAGATTAAATATTTTTTAAAGAGATATATGAGAATTGTGGTAGCCTCAAAAAATCCAGTAAAAATAAATGCTGCTTTGACTGGATTTGAGAAAATGTTTAAAGATATAACATTCGAAGCACATGGTTATGAAATTGATTCTGGAGTAAGTGACCAACCAATGGGAGATCAGGA
This sequence comes from Leadbetterella sp., assembly GCA_036781325.1. Lineage (GTDB taxonomy): Bacteria > Bacteroidota > Bacteroidia > Cytophagales > Spirosomataceae > Leadbetterella. The sequence continues at coordinate 534 of DAIQBE010000156.1, forward strand.
GACATTTCAAGGAGCATTTAATAGGGCATTTTATGCAAAAGAAACGATTAAAGAGGGTGATTTTTGGATCGGAATAGAAGGTGGGAATATTCGGCATTCAGAAATTGAAATGGAGGCAATGGCTTGGGTAGTAATTTTAGGTAAAGATAAAATTGGAAAAGCACGTACAGCGGGTTTCTTTTTGCCGCAAAAAGTAATTAATTTAATAAATCAAGGGTATGAACTTGGGCATGCTGATGAGATAGTATTTGGCTTGGAGAATACAAAACAAAAAATGGGGAGTACCGGTCTTTTAACCGATAATGTGATAAATAGAACAGATTTTTATGTTCAAGCTGTGGTTTTGGCTTTAATCCCTTTTTTGAAAATAGACCTTTATTAGATAAGGCCATGAGAAAATCAAAATTAACAATTAAGGAATTAACCACTGGAATATTAGCAGGTGATATCAGTATTTTAAGTAGGGCAATAACCCTTATAGAAAGTAAAAAAGAAGAAGATACTAGCTTAGCCAGTCAATTAGTATCAAACATTTTACCATATTCTGGAAATAGCATCAGGTTGGGGATTACTGGGGCACCTGGAGTTGGGAAAAGTACTTTTATTGATAGTTTTGGTTCATTTTTAATTTCAAAAGGCAAAAAAGTCGCAGTTTTAGCCATTGATCCCACAAGCAAGATAAGTGGGGGAAGCATTTTAGGTGATAAGACTAGAATGGGAAAACTAGTAGACCAAAAAAATGCGTTTATTAGACCAAGTCCAGCCGGAATTGGACTTGGAGGTGTGGCTCAAACAACAATGGAAAGTATTTTATTATGTGAAGCAGCAGGATTTGATTTTATACTCATAGAGACAGTAGGAGTGGGGCAATCAGAAATTGCTGTTAAAGAGATAAGTGATTTTTTTGTTTTTTTGACCATTGCAGGTACCGGCGACGAGTTGCAAGGAATAAAAAGAGGAATAATGGAAATGGTAGATTTAGTGATTATTAACAAAGCAGACCAAATCGAAAGAAGCGTTTTAACAAACTTAATAAACAATTTAAATTTTTCTTTGCACTTATTTCCTAAAAAGGAATCAGATATTCAAGTTTCTGTACTAGAATGTTCTGCAATAAATGGGCAGGGATTTGAAGAAATCTTTCATTCTATTTCAAATTTTCAAAATATGACCGTAAAAAGTAATTATTTTTTCGAAAATAGAAAACTTCAAAACATCTCATGGATGAATAGAATTCTTGAAAATAAGATTTTAAATTATTTTAGCTCAAACGCTCTTTATAAAACTCAATTATTAAAAGCTGAAAAAGAAATATTAGAAAATAAAAAAAGTCCAATAATAGCTGCCAAAGAAATTTTTGATTTAATAATAAAAAAAATAGTAATTTAAAACATGATGTTCAGATCTATTCACATATTGATACATGACTTTCATCCCAATGAAAGATTGAAATAAGGTAGTTTAGAAATTATGTATATCTTTTCTTTTGGCTTCAACAAATCCCAATATTTTAATTTTGTAGTTTAATTTTGAAGCCAATGCTTTAATTTGATTATTTTTGCGTAATTCTTAAAAAAAAGATTCATTTTGATGATTTCTACTAAAAATATTTTCAATAAATTCTGGAAAAATATTGCCGATTTAATTTTAAATCATAGAATAAAATGGTTGACTACCATTGGCTTGGTCACAGTTTTTATGATTTATCAAATCACCAAACTCGAACTTTCTTACGAATTACCCAAATTTTTGCCACAAACAGACGCAAGCTTTAAATTATATGAGAATTTTAAGGCCAGATACGGAGAAGATGGAAATGTAATGGTAATAGCTTTTGATAATAAAAACGTATTTGAATTAGCAACTTTTAATGAATGGTATGATTTATCTAAAAAATTAAAAACTTTAGACGGAATTAAAAATGTATTATCGGTTTCTAGTTTGATGAAAATTCAAAGAAACGATGCTTTAAAAAAGTTTGATTTTATTCCGATAGTTAAAAATAGACCCCTTATTCAAGCTGAAGTTGACAGTATAAAATCTCAGATTCAAAACTTGCCTTTTTATGATGGTTTCATTTATAATGGGAATGCCCAATTAATGGCTGTTACATTTGATCAAGCTAAGATGAATAGCAAAGGCCGAATTGCTTTGAGTTTACAAATACAAGAAGAGGCGGAAAAATTTGGAGAAAAGCAGGGTATTAAAATGCATTTTTCTGGTATGCCTTTTATACGAACTCAGTTTATGACTATGGTTAGAAATGAATTGAGTATGTTCATGATTTTTGCCTTTTTAGTAACCACATTTATTTTATTTTTATTTTTTAGATCTTTTCAAGTGGTTTTTTATGCGGCTCTAGTGGTTTTAGTCGCAGTAATATGGTCAGTGGGTTTGATTTCTTTTTTAGGGTATAAAATTTCAATTCTTACTGGCCTTATTCCGCCCCTTATTATTGTAATTGGTATCCCTAATTCAATCTTTATTATTAACAAGTATCAAGAAGAGTTCGTAAAAACCAAGAATAAAATTCAAGCATTAAAAATTTCAATTGATAAAATTGGAAAAACTACATTTATTGCAAATTTGACCACATTTATAGGCTTTTTTGTATTTTATTTTACTGGGAGTCCACTACTGTTAGAATTTGGTCTCGTTGCCGCTATGTGTGTTATGACCACCTGGGCTATATCCTTAATCTTAATTCCAACAATTTTTAGTTATGCGGTAGATCCTAAAGATAAACATGTGAGGCATTTAGAGAATAAAACCATTTCTAAATTTTTAACCAAAGTAGATTTCTTGGTTCACCATAGAAGAACATGGGTGTATACGTTTGTTTTTTTGGTAGTTGCTGTTTCCGTTTTTATGGCATACAAAATTAAAGCTGTTGGATATGTTGTTGACGATTTACCGGAAGATGATCCTATTTATACAGATTTAAAATTTGTTGAATCGAATTTTAAAGGTATAGTACCTTTTGAAGTCAGTATAGATACCAAAGAGCCAAATGGAGTTTTTAATCCTAAAGTGCTGAATCAAATTAAGCTTTTACAAAGAGAATTTAGTAAATATCCTGAATTTACAAAGCCAGTTTCAATAGTGGAAGGTTTGAAATTTATCTATCAAGGGTATAGAGGCGGCGACCCAAAATATTTTGTTTTGCCTCCTGCCCTTGAACTTCAAAAAATGGGTGAATATGCCCAAGAAGTAAAAGGAAAAGAGAACATGTTTTCCGCATTTATTGACAGCACTAAACAATTTACAAGAGTTAGTTTTCAAAGCAAGGATGTGGGTACCGTAAGAATGCGAGAAATGTTTACAGAATTACAAGCAAAAGCCGACACTATATTTAATTTTGATAGAGATTTGTCTAATTGGAAGCCAAGTAATGAGCAAGTTAATGTAAATTTAACAGGTAATGGAGTAGTATTTACAAAAGGAAATGATTATCTTCTAGGCAATTTGAGGGACAGTACTTTGCTAGCAATATTACTAGTTTCCTTGGTAATGGCCACCCAATTTTTAAATCTTAGAACAGTCCTAATTTCTACCATTCCTAGTATAATTCCTCTAATAATTACGGCAGGTATTATGGGTTATTTTGGAATTCCTTTAAAACCATCTACTACATTAATATTTAGTATTGCATTTGGAATCGCCTCTGACGGTACTATTTATTTTTTGACAAAATACAAAGAGGAAGTCAGTAAAGGTAAAACTATATCTCAAGCTGTTTCCGAGACTATTCGTTTCACGGGTATTAGTATGGTTTACACAGCCATAATATTGTTTTTTGGATTTGGAATTTTTGTCGCCTCAGGTTTCAAAGGAACAATATTTTTGGGACTTTTGGTTTCCATCACACTTTTAATTGGTATGATTTCGAATCTTATACTTTTGCCTTGTTTTTTAATGACCTTAGACAAAAGGCAGAATATTAAAGCTCTTAAAATAAATGGAGGTAAATAGTTTAACCACTTTAGGTTTAAAGCTCCCTAGCGACCCTAGGTGGATAAATATTGCTGAAATGAACATAGGTGATATATTGATTGATCATGCTTTTTGTGAACAAAAAGCAGCTACCAAATGCATAACCTTAATAGTAAAATATCCTGATTTAGAATTTTTAGTGGACATGCTTACTCCTGTGGTAACAGAAGAGTGGGGCCATTTTCAAAGAGTATTGAAGGAAATGAAGAAACGAGGGATAAAACTCGAACAAAAAAGAAGAGATGAATATGTTTTTCAATTGGGTAAATGCATGAAAGGAGGAGGAAGTAGAATGGACCAATTGATGGAGGATGTCTTATGTTTTGGATTAATTGAAGCTCGAAGTGCAGAGAGATTCAAATTGTTATCCGAAAATATTGTAGACGAAGGGTTGAAAAAGTTTTATTATGAACTTATGATTTCTGAAGCAACCCATTATAGAAATTTTATGGAAATAGCGGAGTTTTATCAACCAAAAGAAAAGGTGAGAAAAAGATGGGAGGAATTATTAATTCAAGAAGCCGAAATAATGAAGAATCTCGAAGTAAGAGAAGATAGATTTCATTAAGTTAACCTCTAATATTCAAATAATTTATATTTTTTAATAGCCCAGTCTAAAAATAGCTATTCAATCCTTTCGGCTTCCAACTCTGTTCCTTGTATAATTAGTTTTAGACCTATTACTTTATTTTTTGAATCCCTCATAAAAACAATTGTGGAACCGTACGAGCTGGTGGATAGAAACGTATCATTCTGCTTTTGTTTTAATAGTTTATTGGAACCATTACCGTCCGCTTCCCCAAATAGATACCCATCTTGAATTTTTACAATAAAGTTTTCAAAAGGGGCACCTGCTTTCATTTTGTATGTAGCAGCAAATTCTTTTAAAGAATCGGCGGAAACTGTTTGAGCAAATGAAATTTGACTAAAAATTAAAAGGAATAATCCAAATAAGAATGATTTTTTTACAGACATTTTTTTAGGTTTTTTCAAATTTACAAATTTATTTTTATTTGTTTAAATAAGATTTAAATTTTATTTGAATAAATATTTGTCGTGTTTTTTCTAAGGCATAATTTTTAAATTAATCTTAGTTTTTTTAGAATTACTGTCTGAAACAGATCAAATAATAACAAGTAGGCTTATTAAAATAGAGAAACATTTAATTTTTGATATAGAAAGCAAATTTTTAAATTTACTTGATAGGATAGAACAAACAAATTATGTAGGGTATGGAAAAATTGCTAATTTTGTAAAAATACTTACTATCTTTTTATTATGCCTACTACTGAATTTGAAATTAAAGGAAAAACTTACGAAGTATCAATTGCTGGTTCACCAGAGTTTCGTTTTGGTGAAAACATAGTTTTATCAAATGCCAACACGGATATTGTTTTTAACCAACCTTGGTATAACGATGGGTATACGGCTGTTGATTTTTTAAATGAAGCCGAATTTGCTCATCTGAAAGATGGATTAAAAGCTGCCGTTGAAAAAATAATAAATGAAGTACTAGGGCAAAAAACGGAAGGTTTTACTTTAGAAAAATACCATCATTTTGTCAATAAAAACGAGGATCATTTTAAAATTGTATCTCGAACCCGAGACCTTTTTTCAGATGATTTCAATTTTCCAATCGTAGAGATGATCCCTAAATTTGAAAAGATATTGGGCTTCTCTTTATCAGACGTGGATCCTAAAAGTGGAGAAAAACTACATATAATTGTTAGAATTAACAGACCCAAATCTAACGATTATAACCCGCCACACAAGGATATTTATGAGGAGGTAGATCAAAATAATTATATTCCTCCTTTTGTTAATCTTTGGATACCTATTGCTGGAGTTACAGGTAATTCATCCTTACCTATAGTGCCGGAGAGTCATAAAATTAATGAAAATGAAATATTAAGGACCTTTGATGGAGGCGTGGTTGAGGGAAACACCTATCGCGTAAGGATGATAAAAGAATGGGGAGGTAATCATGATTTAGAAAGAGCAAAAGTGAAGGATGGTCAAGTATTGTTTTTCTCTTCTCATTTAATTCATGGTATGGCAATAAATGAGGAACAAGATATATCCAGGGTTGCACTCGAATTTAGGCTATTTAAGTCTTAGCACTTAAATAATTTTTATCAATTAAGTTTATTAGTATAATTTTCAGTCCTTTTTAAAGAATAAATTTTAGGCCTATTTTTTTTTAGATATTTTATATTTTTTTTTTCGAAT
>DAIQBE010000157.1:0-6695 GCA_036781325.1 Leadbetterella sp.
CGGTTTTTGTATATATTTTTCTAAATGTGCCCCTCTTTTTTTGGGATTTAAAAAGGGGCCTTCCAGGTGCATCCCAATAATACCTGAATTTGGATGGGATTTTATAAAAGTTTTTACAGCCTTAATTCCAACTTTTATGTTTTCTACAGATGAAGTGATTAAAGTGGGTAGAATATAACCTGTTCCGTTGCTTTCTGCCGCTGAAAGCATATCAATTAAGCATTGTTCGGTTGGGTTCTGGGTAAAATGCAATTCTTCGCCACCATTAATATGTATATCGAATAGGGCAGGAGCAATATTTTCAAAATCAAAGCTACTGAGGTTGGGGGCTTCATCAAGGCCAATGATTACTCCTTCTTGAATGGTAAGCAATTGATTATTTAAAATTTTACCCCCTGTATATATTTTTTTAACAGAAATTGTCTTTTTCATTTTACAAGTATATAACTCGTAAAAATAATACTTAAAGTCCTATTTGTTGGAGTTTTTTTTGTAATAATATTTATTCGGAACTAATAAAAATTAAGAAATTAGACCTTATTTATTAAGTATAGAAGCAAGTTTTAAGGCATCGTTTGTGCTCTTTAGGTAGCTGTAAGGCGTCCAATAATCAGATGAAACTGATCTACTAGGACTGAAATTATTAGTAGAATTAAGAATTTCTGTTGGAAATATATTCGATTTTAACAGCGGTAAATTTTCGAATGAAACATATCGCATACTAATGGTAGCATCAATTTTAAATTTTTTATCCAGCCGCTCTTCCAAGCGAGTTTCAAAAACTATATTTGATTCTTGCAATCTCCATTTTTTATCAAAAAGGCGATATTGTGTGTAAAAATTAACCGCTTTGCCTTCAATAGATACTGCCCCAGTGTTAGAGTTTATCAAATCTTTAAGTCCGGTTTTTGTTAGCGTGTATTCTATTCTTACGATGGCCTTTGTTTCAGGTTCTAAATATATTGTACCTTCTTTGCCTCCTTTTAATCTACTATTTATGGGCCAAAAATGAACAATAATAAGAGGTAATCCATCAAAAACGGTCATCAGGGAATCCAGTCTGAAGTTAAATTGGCTCATTCGTTTTTTTTGCAAAAAGTCGGGAAGGGTAGTTTCTAATGATCTGCAAACCAAATCTGAGCCATTTTGAAAACCCCAACCATCTATTTTCGCTGTTTGTCCTATCCATTCCATTCGTTTCCCTCTTAAAAGTTTTACTTTTTCTAACTTCTCTTTTTCTTGCGGAAAACGCTCTACTCTAAAAATTCCTTCATTTATTTTGATAGCACCCACAGTAGGCAATTTAATTTGTTCAAAATAAAAACCATTTTGATAGGTTGGAGTATTAGGATAGTTTACGGATATGCTATCTATTGCTGCTTTCATTAAGACTCTTACATCCGACAAACCAAATGAGGCATTAAATAGGGGTCGTTTTTCTAAAAATATAATATTGCTATCTAATTTTAATTCTTTGGCAGAAAATTTTACAGATTCATACCCTATTAACGCTACCACAACTTGGGAGTCAAGATTGATAATTGGAAATTTAAAAATAAAGTCTCCTTCTAAGTTAGGGGCTGTTCCATAGCCCGTGGAGGGAATACAGATGTAAGATTGACTCAGTGGAATTTCACTGCCTTTTTCAAGAATTTTTCCTTTGGCTACGAAGTAACTACTTTGTGCTGCGCATTTTAATGAAAATAGTATTAAGAATAGGATAACTTTCTCTTTTGACATTTTATATTTGTTGTATCTATCAAAACGATGGTATTATTTTATTTGATATACTTTAATTAAACCCAAAAAACTCAATAGACATTCTGGCGAAATAATACCGAATGGTCGGCCCCGTTTGAAAATGGCTATGACGAGCATCGAAATACCTATCGAGATAGGTTTGCAGATGATCGGAAATAGGTGGGGCGGCCTACCGATGAGGCAAAATTTTATTGAAGCCGATTTTCTAATGAGTTTTTTGGGTTAAAATAGCCCCAGTTGTCCATCCCCATTCGTATTGTCTTTGTTTTTGGCCTTTTCAGTATTTACTTTTTTACTTTTTTTACTTATTTCTTCCTCTTTACTTGAATTAGGCTCTGCTGTTTCAGAAGAACCTTTTTCAGTTGTTTGTACCTCCAAAGACTCGGTAATCAGAATTTGCTTTTCGGTTGAATCTTCTATTTCATTACTCGTCTCATCTTCATGTGTAATTTCAACTTCTAATTCATTTGTAATTATCGCTTCCATACTTACTTCCTGCTGGCTTTCCGTTTCAATTTCTTCTTCTGAATTAGAATTATCCAATGCCAAATCAATACTATCTTCTTCTTCTTCCTCTGCATCTTGTTCAGAAGGCAAAACTTTTATTTCTAATATTTTATCATAATTTAGTTTATTGCCTAATGCTTTCCATCCTTTCACTTCAATGAGTTCTTCCATTTTAAAAATCAAAGTTTCAGTTTCTGATTTTCTTTGTTTTTTAAATTTAATTTCAATCCGAGGTTTTTTATCGTAAGAAACCATCATTAATTCCGATCTATTATGGTCTGTAATAAACAAAAATTTCTTGTCTAATGTGGAGGTTTCTATTGTAAATCTTTTTATGTGATAATTTTTCTGGTCACCGTCGTAATAAATACAAGAAATAACTCCTTTTTCACTAAACTTGGCAATGGATTGTACTTGTCGTTGTTCATAGTGGTTGGTTAATTCAAAATTGGTAAGTTCATATTCCCCAGTTTTGTAAATCACTAAAATTTTATCATTTGGTCCAAAATTGCCTAAATATTGCCCATGCTCATCTTTATTTAGCCTTCCTAAGGCGGAAGTATACCAGATGTCCACTCCACCTAATGTGGAGACCCCAGCCGATTTAAAGCTAATTTTTCGAACAGAATATTTTGTGACTAAATTACCCATAGCCGATCTGTTTTTTATCAATAATTCGGCAAAATCAAAGTCAAATACCTTCTTCTTCGCGGTTGAACTCGCGGTTAAATTCAACGTAACAATTTCAGCTTCTCCATTTTCATTGGCAGAAAAATAGAGAATTTTAGATCTCGCAGATCCTTTGGTAAGGTCATATTCTTTGTCTCTTGTTACGCCAGTTACAGCAAAGCGTTTGGCAAAAGTTCTTCCTGTTTGGCCATCTAAATATATCACATTGTAGATTCTACGTTCGTCATTTTTTCTAAAAACAGAACAGTAATTTATGTTTTTGCCTACAAAAACTTTTTCTTGAATTTTCGTAATTGAAAATTTTCCATCGGTTCTAAAGGCTATGATATCATCAATGTCTGAACATTCCATTACCAGCTCATCCTTCTTTAGGCCATAGCCAATAAAGCCACCTTCTTTATCCACATATAGTTTTTGATTATTTGCGGCTACAATCGAGGCTTGAACTTCTCCAAATTGGGTTATTTCTGTTCTACGTTCTCTACCTTTTCCATATTTTTTGATTAAATCTTGGAAAAAATCAATGGTATATCTAATAATATTGGCTAAGTTATCTTCTACTTCTAACAGCTCTTCTTGAAGTTTTCGCATAAGATCTTCCGCTTTAAAACCATCGTATTTGGAGATTCTTTTGATTTTAATTTCGGTAAGTCTTAATATATCTTCTCTAGTAATAACTCTATAAAAATCAGCTTTGAAGGGTTCCAGACCAGCGTCTATGGTGTCAATAACTGCCTCAAAAGTTACACATTCCTCTATATCTCTATATATCCTGTTTTCTATAAATATTTTTTCTAAAGAGCTATACAACACTTTCTCCATTAGCTCTGATCTCTTTATTTCAAGCTCTCTTTTGAGCAAATGAACCGTTTGATCCGTAGAACTTCTTAAAATTTGACTCACCCCTAAAAAATGAGGTTTTTGGTCAATTATTACAACTGCATTGGGCGAATTAGAAACTTCACAATTTGTAAAAGCATACAGAGCATCAATAGTAATATCAGTAGATGTGTTGGGTGCTAGATGTATAATTATTTCTACGTTCTTGGCTGTATTATCCTCTACCTTTTTAATTTTTATTTTTCCAGTATCATTGGCCTTGATTATAGATTCTATTAAACTCCCGGTAGTAGTGGAGAATGGAATTTCAGAAATTTTCAATGTTTTTTTATCAACCTCAGAAATTTTGGCTCTCATCTTTACTTTTCCACCTCTTGCCCCATCGTTATAATTGCTTACATCAATAGAGCCACCGGTAAGAAAATCTGGATATAAAATAAAAGGTTGTTTTTTTAGATATTTTATAGAAGCTTCGCAAAGTTCAATAAAATTGTGAGGCATTATTTTAGTAGAAAGCCCTACGGCTATACCCTCCACACCCATTTCTAAAACTAAAGGAAATTTTGCGGGTAAGGTAACGGGCTCCCTTTTTCTCCCATCGTATGACATTTGCCATTCCGTGGTGTCTTCATTAAATAAAACTTCTAAGGCAAATTTCGAAAGTCGAACTTCAATGTATCTTCCTGCTGCTGCGGGATCTCCAGTTCGAATATCTCCCCAATTTCCTTGAATATCCAGCAATAATTCTTTCTGACCAATATTTACAATAGCATCACCAATAGAAGCATCGCCGTGAGGATGATATTGCATAGTAGATCCAATGACATTTGCCACTTTGTTAAACCTACCATCGTCCATTTCTTTCAAGGCATGTAAAAACCTTCTTTGCACAGGCTTTAAACCATCTTCGCCTGCAGGAACAGCCCTTTCTAAGATTACATAAGAAGCATATTCGAGAAAATACTTCTCAAACATGTCATCAATTACTTCGTTTTGTTGGGTTGGGTCGTAAAAATTCTTTTCGTCACTCATTTTCCATCTATAAATTCCAAATTTTTTAGGAAGCTTTGCAAATATAAAAAAAATGTGTTTATAAAATTATGAAAATAAATATTTGCTCCTATTTGTAGCATGTTTTTTCGAATTCAATACGAGCCTATAATTGAATTTGGGTTAATTGATAAATAAGTATCCTATTTTTTGAATTATTTCAATATAATTTTGCAGAAAAAGAATTTCCAAAACATCCTACCAGTTATTTCTAATTTTACAAAATTAAAATTTAGTTTTTTTATTAATAAATCTGCTTATTTTTGCTTTTCTATTAAAAAGGAGAATTTGTTTAAATGAAGAAAATTGCTGTTTTTACATCAGGAGGAGATGCCCCAGGAATGAACGCGTGTATCAGGGCAGTAGTGAGAGGTGCTATATATCATGGAATAGAGGTATTTGGTATTAGAAGAGGCTATAACGGAATGATTAGTGGCGATATCATTCCAATGAGTTCACAATCGGTTAGCAACATTGTACAGAGAGGAGGAACTATATTAAAGTCAGCTAGGAGTAAAGAATTCATGACACCAGAAGGCAGAAAAAAAGCCTATGAAAACCTGATGTCCAATGGAATTGAAGGATTAGTTGCAATAGGTGGAAACGGTACGTTTACGGGTGCTGAGGTTTTTTTTAACGAATATCAGCTACCAACAGTTGGATGCCCAGGTACTATTGATAATGATTTATATGGCACAGACTACACCATTGGTTTTGATACTGCTGTGAATACATCACTTGAAGCAATTGACAAAATTAGAGATACGGCCGACTCTCACGATAGAATATTTTTCATAGAAGTTATGGGTCGGGATTCCGGATATATTGCTATTCAATCTGGAATTGGCGGAGGTGCTGAAATTGTGATGGTACCTGAAACTCATACTCCAATAAAAAAGGTAGTTAGTACTTTAAGAGAAGGTTGGACGAGGTCGAAATCTTCTTCCATAGTAGTGGTAGCCGAAGGTGACGAAGAAGGTCATGCTGCGGAAATTGCGGGTAAAATAAAAGAACAAATTGGTGATAAGTTAGATATTAGAGTTACCACTCTTGGGCATATTCAAAGAGGTGGTTCTCCTACCGCTTATGATAGAATATTGGCTTCAAGAATGGGTTTAGCGGCAGTAGAAGGCTTAATGAAAGGCTATAAAAATGTAATGGCAGGGGTTGTAAATAATGAAATGGTGTACACTCCATTTATTGATACCATAAAAAAGCAAAAGCCCATTCACGATGACTTGTTAAGAATGGTACATATCTTAAGTATATAGTCCTATTTTAGTGATTTAAATTCAGATATTTAATTGCTGGTTTTAAACATAACCGAAAAACCAGTAGGCCAAAATGCCGATAACTTCTTTAAAAATGTATTCACTATTTTTTAAAGCAACTATACTAGGAAGAAAATCTAAAAAATTAGAGGAATCTCCATATCCTAAATAAGTTGTTCCAAAAATGGCTGTGTTTAAGCCTTGTTTTTTAAAACAGCCTTCCGCTCTTTTTAGATGGAAAGCAGAAGAAATTAAAATAATGGTAGGTTTATTAAACTTAGTTTTCAGTAATTTGGTAGTAAATAAGGCATTTTCATAGGTATTTATTGATTTTTTCTCCTGATAAATATCTTCAATTAATACTCCATTTTGTAATAAAAATTCTTTAGCTTTATCATTTTCATAAATTATTTTTTTGTCAGGATAGATAGAAATGTCACCCCCACTAATTATAATTTTGCTGACTTTTTTGTTTCTATAAAGGCAAAGCGTTTGCCAAATTCTGTCGCCTTGATCACCTAAAAAAATTGCATTAGCTCTTGATTTGTTTTCGTTTATGATTCCACCAGTTAATAC
>DAIQBE010000158.1:0-6683 GCA_036781325.1 Leadbetterella sp.
CGCTGATAAAGTCGGCAGATGGTGGGCATATTTTGGGTCAGGGGCACTCATGGCACTTGTTACTTTAATCATGAGTATATCCCCATTTACCCCATTAAGTTATACCAGTGGCGTATTGTGGTATGCGCTAATGGGTGGTTTCGCTTATGCCGCTTTTTCAGCTATTCTTCTTTTTGCCATTGGTAAACATCTCGCAGCCACTAAATATGCTTTGCTGTCATCCATAACCAATATTGCTGTTGTCTATATGATTGCTTTTGATGGTTGGTTTCATGACAAATATGGTGTAAAGGCTATGCTTTTAGGAGAAACATTCTTAGGCATTAGTTTTGTGGTAGTATCGCTTTTTGCTTTGTCTTGGTTTAAAATTGCAGACAGACCAATAGGCAATGATGCATAGATTAAAACCAATTAGTCCCCCCCTATTCACTCTAATTATAAATCAAATTTTAATATGAAAACAATCACAAAACCCAGAATAGAATCCATTGACCTCCTAAAAGGCCTGGCAATGGTTATTATGGCGCTTGACCATGTTCGAGATTATTTCCATTATTCAGCTTTCTTTTTTGACCCTTCAGACCCTTCTCAAAGTACTTTACCCATCTTTTTCACCCGGTGGATCACCAACTTTTGTGCCCCAACCTTTTGTTTTTTGGCGGGACTTTCTGCCTTTATGGTAGGAAAAAGAAAATCAAAAAATGAATTGTCTGGCTTTTTGTGGAAACGTGGGCTTTGGTTAATTTTCATCGAATTTACAATTGTAAATTTTGCTTGGTATTTTGATTTTCAGTTCAGAAATCCTGGTTTATTGGTTATTTGGTCACTGGGAATCAGCATGATCGTACTCGCTGGCTTAGTTCACCTGTCCCGAAAGACTATTTTTATATTTAGTATCTTACTTATTTTTGGCCATAATCTGCTGGACAATATCCATTTTGAAGGAAACTACCTGTGGGCCATTTTACATGAAATGACCGTTTTTAAGTACTCTGATTCGGTTAGATTATATATTGACTATCCAGTAGTTCCTTGGATAGCTGTCATGTCACTTGGTTATTATTTTGGTTCGTTTTACGACACATCATTCCATCGTGAAAAAAGGAAGAAGATATTTAATTTAATTGGTCTATCTGCCATTGTATTATTTGTCATTTTAAGATTAACCAATTTCTATGGCGAACCCAATCCATTTAAGCATTTTGGCTCAGAAACAAAAGACCTGATGTCATTTTTAAAACTCACCAAATATCCACCTTCCTTATTGTATTTATTGGTAACACTGGGTGGAGCCTTCCTATTTTTAGCGAATTCTGAAAAACTAAAAGGAAGGATAATAAACTTCTTTTGCACTTTCGGAAGAGTTCCATTTTTTTATTACATCATACACCTCTACCTCATTCATTTCATTGCCTTATTTTTTGCTGAATTATCAGGTTTTGGCTGGCAGTTAATGATTTTAAGTGATTGGGTTGTCTCCGTTCCCGAATTAAAGGGATTTGGTTTCAGCCTTTGGGTGGTCTATCTTGTTTGGATTGGCGTAATATTGTCTCTTTATCCAATTTGTAAATGGTTCGATACCTATAAACAAGCCCACAAAGAAAAATGGTGGTTGAGTTATTTATGATGTGACGTATAATTTTATAGTATGAGTATTTCTTTATTTTTAATCATAAAACAAATTTTTAAAATGAAAACAATAAAAACAGTTCTCCTATGTGTCATTTTGATACAAGTAGTACATTTTCAGCTTTTGGGGCAATCACCTATTCTATTCGATGTGGTGTTATCAGGTGGTAGAGTCATTGACCCTGAAACAAAATTAGATGCTATTAGGAATGTAGGTATTTTCAACAACCGTATTGCACAAATCAGTTCTGAACCTTTGAAGGGAAAAGAAATCATCAATGTAAGTGGTCTGGTTGTAGCGCCTGGGTTTATTGATTTGCATGTACATGGACGAACAAACACCGAGCAGGAATATCAATTGCATGATGGACTTACTACTGCACTGGAATTGGAATGGGGAATTGAAAACCTTAAAGAGTGGTATGCAACAAGACAATCAAAGGCATTAATAAACTATGGTGCAAGTGTATGTTGGCCTTACGAACGGTTCAAAGCAATAGATAAATACAAAAAAGGAGTTAATAAATTGTTTGAAACTAGTATCAAAGGTGAATCATCAATTGAGATGCGTAATAGTGCTATTCTTTCTGCGGCAACAGAGCAGCTTACAACGGAAGAATTGAATAAAACACTTGATAACATTAAATCATCTTTGAGCGAAGGTGGGATTGGTATCGGAGTTCCTATTGGGTACTTACCTAAAACCAATCCCGGAGAAATGTACAAGGTGTTTCAGATGGCTGGCGAATTGAATGTACTTGTTTTTACTCACGTAAGAAATCCCGATATTATTTCAATTCAGGAAGTAATAGCTGATGCTGCGCTTACAAAGGCACCGCTGCATATTGTTCATATCAATAGTATGGCAATGGGTAATATTCAGCTTGGTTTAGACATGGTGAATGCAGCACAAAAAAGAGGGATAGATATTACAACAGAACTTTATTCTTATACCGCAGCATCCACAAGTTTGGAGAGCGCAATGTTCTCCGATGGATGGCAAGATAGATTGGGCATCAGTTACGAAGACTTACAATGGGTTGGGACTGGAGAACGTCTTACTAAAGAAACATTTGATGCCTATCGAAAAACGGGAGGAACAGTAATTATACACATGATGAAACCTGAATGGATAAAAACTGGTATTGCTGAACAAGGTGTTATAATTGCATCAGATGGAATGCCTTATGCAAAACTGGCTCATCCTCGTACAGCGGGTACTTTTTCGAGGGTTTTGGGCAAATATGTAAGAGAAGATAAAGTAATTGATTTGAATACTGCTATCGAAAAAATGACGCTACTTCCTGCAAAACGTTTGGAAAACATTGCCCCCATGATGCGTTTCAAAGGCAGAATTCAAGTAGGTGCCGATGCCGACATTACCATTTTTAACCCCAATACAGTCATTGATAAAGCGACATTTGAAGAAGGACTAAAATTCTCAGAAGGCATTGAATACGTAATGGTGAACGGAAGTTTTGTATTGAAAAATGGAAAAACAGTTGCTAATGTTTTTCCTGGGCAAGCGGTTTATGGAAAGTTTAAAAAGTAATCAAGTGCTTCACTATTAATTGGAGATTATTCAAAGTTAAGTTCTATAAGTAATTACTATAATAGTGTTGAGAAAAGTAGATAGTAATTATTTCTTTTCCATAATTTCATTATATACCATAAAAGTTTATAATTTTAACTTATCATCAATTAATCCTTTACAATCATGCGATTAAAAAGTACTTTTTTTATAGTTTCTTTTTTGATATTCCTACTGCCTTTATGTACCATTCAAGCACAGGGAACACGTTTATTAAGACAACCCACCATCAGCTCAAAACACATCGTTTTTGTCTATGCCGATGATCTTTGGCTGGTGGACAGGGACGGGGGCGATGCCAAACGCCTCACCAGTCACGAAGGCACCGAGAGTTTCCCGCATTTTTCACCCGATGGCTCGCTAGTCGCATTTTCAGCCCAATATGATGGCAATACCGATGTTTTTATCGTCAGTAAGGAGGGCGGTGAACCCAAGCGTTTGACTTTTCACCCCGATGCGGATATTGTGCAAGGCTGGACTTCTGATGGCAAAGTCCTCTTTCGCTCAAGTCGGGCGGGTGTTCCAACTATGATTAACCATTTTTATACCATTAATACTGCGGGGGGCAATGAAACAAAGTTACCAATTCCTCAAGCGTCTTTTGGTGAAATATCGGACGATGGAAATTATGTTGCTTATACACCTATCACCTCTTGGGACCCCGAATGGCGAAATTATCGAGGCGGTCAAGCACTACCGATTTGGATCATGAATTTGAAAGATTTTTCGCTCACCCAAACGCCACAGACAGACCGTGAAAGACACCTCGAACCTGTTTGGTATAAAGACGATATCTATTTTTTATCTGAAAGAGATTTTGCCAGTAATGTCTGGAAATACAATATGAAAACCAAGGTTTTGAAACAAATTTCGTTTCACAAAGACTTTGATTGTAAAAGCATTGATGCTTGTGACGATAGAATTGTCTATGAACAAGCGGGTTTTTTGCACACGTATGATCCTTCGCTCGGAAAAACTAAGCAATTGACTATCAATGTGAAAGGAGATTTTAATTGGGCAAGACCTCGTTGGAAAGATGTTCCTGTGGGCGATTTACTCAACGCTTCACTCTCCCCTACCGGACAGCGGGCAGTGTTTGAATATCGGGGTGATATTTTCACCGTACCCAAAGAAAATGGCGACGGTCGGAACATCACAAACTCCTCAGGCATAGCGGATAGGTCGCCTTCGTGGTCACCCGATGGCAAAAAAATGGCTTGGTTTTCGGATGCCTCTGGCGAATATCAATTGATGATTGCCGACCAATATGGTATGGGAAAACCTACAGCTATTTCATTTCAAAAACCGACTTTTTACTACAAACCCGTTTGGTCAAGCGATGGTAAATTCCTTTCTTTCAGCGATACGGATTACACAATTTGGGTCGTTGACTTGGCAACAGGAACGCCTAAAAAAGTGGACACCGACCACATGGCACACCCAAATAGAACGATGAACCCCTCTTTTTCACCAGATAGCAAATGGATTGCTTATGTGAAATTGCTTGAAAATCAGTTCAAATCTGTTTTTTTATATAATGTTGAAACGGGTCAAAAAACGCAAATTACCGATGGATTAGCCGATGCCATCGACCCCGTTTGGGACGCATCGGGCAAGTATTTATACTTTTTGGCAAGTACAGATTATGGCGTTTCATCGGGTTGGTTGGACATGAGTACCTACGACTTACAAGTAACTAGAGGCTTGTATGTGGTGGTTTTAAACAAAAAAGACCCTTCCCCTTTGCTCCCTAAAAGTGATGAAGAAGAAGGAAATGGGGATAAAAAAGAAGCTAAAGACAGTACCAAAACCACAATTATTGATTTGGACGGTATTGGGCAACGCATTTTAGCTGTCAATATTCCTTTGAAGAATTATACTTCGCTCTTAGCAGCACCCAAAGATTATGTTTTTTATACGGAGAATGTGCCCAATCAACAAGGGGTGACGCTGCACCGTTATAGTTTTAAAGATAAAAAATCGGAAGTGTATTTAACACCTGTCAATACCGCCACAACGTCGCACGATAGAAAACAATTGCTTTACCAAAGCAAGGAAAGTTGGGGCATAGTGAAAACGGAAGGCACGCCTAAAATCGGCGATGGTAAATTGACCATTGATCTGAAAATGAAAATAAATCCACAAGAGGAATGGGCACAAATACTAAAAGAAGGTTGGCGGTATATGCGAGATTATCTCTACGTCGACAATGTGCATGGAGCACCCTGGAAGCAAGTATATGAATGGTACAGCCCTTGGGTAAAAGACTGTAGGCATCGCACAGATTTGAATTATATCGTGGATATTTTAAGTGGCGAGGTTGCCGTTGGGCATTCTTACGTCAATGGTGGCGATTTTCCAGAGGTAAAACGAGTGCCAATTGGTTTGTTAGGTGCCGATATTGCAATTGAAAATGGCGGTTTCAGAATAAAAAAGATTTACACAGGTGAAAGTTGGAATCCAGAATTGAAAGCACCTTTGACCGTGTTGGGTACTGATGTAAAAGTGGGAGATTACATCGTGGCAGTCAATGAAAATCCCCTCAGTATTTCCAACAATTTTTATAGTTATTTCGAAGACAAAGTGGGTAAACAATTGAAAATCAAGGTAAATGCAACACCAAATGAAAATGGTGCACGTACTGTCACGGTCGTTCCCGTAGCCGATGAAGCTGCTTTACGTTCTCGGGATTGGGTGGAAGGCAATCGCAGAAAAGTAGATGCCCTTTCAAATGGGCAATTGGCGTATGTCTATATCCCCAACACAGGTCGTCCAGGGTATAATTATTTTAACCGTTATTATTTTTCACAAATGGATAAAAAGGGGGCGGTTATTGACGAACGCAACAACGGCGGCGGCTCGGCAGCTGATTACATAGTGGATGTGATGGCTCGCCAACTGCAAGGTTATTTCAACAGCCGTGTGGAAGGTCATAAACCTTTCACTGTACCCAACGGGGGCATTTGGGGACCTAAAGTGATGATAATTAATGAAAGGGCAGGTTCGGGTGGTGATTTAATGCCGTATTTATTTCGCCAACAGAAAGTAGGTCCTCTCATTGGCACACGCACATGGGGCGGCTTAGTAGGTACTTGGGATACCCCGCCTTTCATTGACAAAGGCAGAATGGTTGCTCCTCGTGGAGGATATTACGACCTAAATGGCAAATGGGCAATTGAAGGCGAAGGCATTTCACCCGATATTGAAGTACTGCAAAATCCCGCCGATGTATTGCAAGGCAAAGACCCTCAATTGGAACGTGCCGTGCAAGAGGCCTTAAATTTGATGAAGACGAAGGGGGTGGAGTTGAAAAAGGAGCCTGCTGCACCCGTGCGATACAAACGCCCAAAATGAGCAGTTTGATGTTAGTCACAATAACACAAAGTCCAAAATATCACAGAAGTGCTTTTGGATTAGAAAATCAAACACTAAAAAAATATTATCAGGATGCGGTCTGTCTTTG
>DAIQBE010000159.1:0-6671 GCA_036781325.1 Leadbetterella sp.
AAGATTACAAATTTGAAAAACCTGAAAATAGTATGCAGAAATGGAAATCCTAATAGTTTAATAGATTTGGCAGTTGCCAATCCCAATGAATCAAAATCTATTATTATTTTAGCTGCAGAGGAAGGAAATTCAGATTCGATTACCATAAAAACGATTTTGGCCATTACTAATAATTCCAACAGAAGATTAAATCCCTATCATATTATTGCTGAAATTAAGATTGAAAAAAACCTAGAAGTAGCTAAAATGGTAGGCAAAGATGAGCTTGAATTAATTCTAACTGACGACATTATAGGGCGAATTATGGTTCAAACAGCTAGACAAAGTGGATTAAGTATTGTTTATAAAGAGTTGATGGATTTTGAAGGGGCGGAAATCTATTTTTGTGAAGAGCGTTCATTAATTGGAAAAACGTATGGAGAGTCAATTTTTGCTTATCGCGATTCCGTAGTTATTGGCTTGCAGTTTACAGATGGAGTTGTAAAAATAAATCCTGCTATGGATTATATATTAAAGCAAGGCGATAAAATAATAGCTATATCGCAAGATGATGACACATTAATACTTTCAAATGGAAATTCATATGAGTTAAATGAAAACGCAATTGTAAATGAAAATTCCGAAGAATTAGTAGCAGAACGGGTATTGATTTTAGGATGGAATAAAAGAGCAATGATTATTATTCGTGAATTAGATAACTATCTGGGGCCTAATTCTTACTTAAAGGTGGTTTCTTCATTTGACAATAACAGAGAGGAGTTACTTTATATTTCGGAATCTTTGAAAAACATTGTTTTGGAGTTTGAACATCAAGATACCACAGATCGCGAAGTGATTGAAAGTTTAGATATTACTTCTTACGATAGCTTACAAATATTATGTTACAAAGAAGAGATGGATATGCAGGAAGCAGACGCACAAACGCTTATTACTTTACTTCATATACGCAGACTAATGGAGGAAATGGGAAAAGACATAAAAGTGGTAAGTGAGATGTTAGATATCAGAAACCGAGAATTAGCCGAAGTTACTAAAGCCGATGACTTTATTGTAAGCGATGAATTAATCAGTTTGTTGATGTCTCAAATAGCTGAAAATAAAAATTTGATGCGTGTGTTTGAAGATTTATTTAATGCTGAAGGAAGTGAAATTTATCTAAAACCCATGAGCGACTACATTAAAACTGGGCAAAATGTAGACTTTTATACCATTTTAGAAAGTGCTAAAAGAAAAGGACAAACTGCAATAGGTTATAGAATATCTGGATTGGCACACAACAATTTAGAAGACTATGGGGTGGTTATTAATCCTTTAAAGTCAAATTCAATTTCATTTTCAGCATCTGATAAACTCATTGTGCTTTCAGAAAATTAAATTTTTGAAGTAAATAAGTTAAATGAATGCTCATTTACTAAAGAAAATAAACACCAAAACAATGAAAGAAAACGATTCAAAAAAGGACCTAGAAATTGTTAAAATTAAAGCTGAATCTTTTTTTAAAATTTCTCATGTAGAAGAATTGCGTCCATTCTTTATGAGTATTGTAAGTAACAGTAATCATTGGATGTTTATTTCTAGTAATGGCGGATTAACCGCAGGAAGAAAAAACTCACAATTTGCATTATTTCCATATTATACTGACGATAAAATCACTGAGTCGGCTGATATTACAGGAAGTAAGTCAATATTTCAAATCCATGAAGATCATAAAACTTTCATTTGGGAACCGTTTTCTGAACGATTTACTGGTGTTTTTAAGATAACTAGAAATTTGTATAAAAGCACCTTTGGAAATAAAATTATTTTTGAAGAACTTAACGAAGATTTACAATTGACTTTCCAATATCAATGGGCTTCCAGCGATAGCTATGGTTTTGTTAAAACTTCCACATTAATCAATCATTCTTCCAAAAAGCAGAATATTACAATATTAGACGGCTTACAAAATATCCTTCCTTTCGGTGTTGGAAGCGATTTGCAAACGAATGCTAGCAATCTTGCCGATGCCTATAAAAGAAGCGAGCTATTAATAGATTCGGGACTTGGAATTTTTGCCCTCAGTGCCATTATTGTTGATAAAGCAGAGCCGAGTGAAGCACTTAAAGCCAATATAGCCTATTCAATTGGGCTAAATAAATCAAATCATCTGCTTTCTTCTATTCAATTGAGAAAATTCAGAAGCCTGCTTCCAATCTTCCAAGAAGTAGATATTAAAGGTGAAAAAGGGGCCTATTTTATTTTTGACACCCTTGAAATCAATGAAAATTCCGAAAAAACATGGTGTATTATTTCCGATGTAAACAAAACCCAATCTGATGTAATCTATCTTTCAGAAATAATAAAAAAAGAAAAGAATTTAATTCAAAAAATTCAGGAAGATATAGATTTGGGTACTCAAAACTTAATTAAACTCAATGCCTCAGCAGATGCACTCCAATTTACCAACGATACTCGTAAAGACTCCCGCCATTTTTCCAATGTCCTTTTTAACATCATGCGTGGAGGTATTTTTGACGATAATTATTCAATAGAAAAAAAAGATTTGTACCAATATTTAGCTAAAGCAAATTTTACTATCTATGAAAAAAATAAAGATGCTTTAAAAAGTTTACCAGAAAATATATCACTTTCAGAACTTAAAAAAATAATTGAAAAATCAGAGGATTTTGATTTCAAACGATTGGCAACAGAGTATTTACCTTTAAAATTTAGCCGAAGACATGGAGACCCCTCTCGACCTTGGAACAAATTTTCAATAAATACACGTAGCGAAATTGATGGTTCAAAAGTTTTGGATTATGAAGGAAATTGGAGAGATATTTTTCAGAATTGGGAAGTTCTTGCTTATGCTTTCCCAAATTTCATTGAAGGAATGATTTTTAAGTTCTTAAATGCCTCCACATTCGACGGCTATAATCCCTATCGGATTACTAAAGGTGGTTTCGACTGGGAAACCATTGAACCTGATGACCCTTGGTCATATATCGGGTATTGGGGAGATCATCAAATTATCTATTTATTGAAGTTTTTAGAATTTATTGAAAATCACCAACCCAATGCCCTAGGAAATTTATTTAAACAAGATTGTTTTGTATATGCAAACGTACCTTATCGAATAAAATCTTATGAAGAAATCCTAAAGAACCCAAAAGATACTATTGTATTTGATGAAAATACAGATAAAAAAATTCGAGAAAAAATTCGAAAAAATGGTGCTGACGGTGCCTTAAAACCTAATAAAATTCAAAGTATTCATCATGTTAATTTTATTGAAAAAATACTAGCCACGGTATTAGCTAAAGTTTCCAATTTTATACCTGAAGGAGGAATTTGGATGAATACACAACGCCCAGAATGGAATGACGCCAACAATGCTTTAGTTGGAAATGGCGTTTCTATGGTTACATTGTATTATTTGAAAAGATTTTTAACCTTTTTCGGTAAAATTATTTCTAAAAAAACGGCACCTGAAGAAATTGAAATTTCATCTGAATTACATCAATTCTTTTCAGAAATAAACAACTGCTTAAAAAAATCTAAGCATCATCTATTTGGAAAAATAAACAACGAAAACAGAAAATTGATTTTAGCGGGATTAGGAATTGCAGCAACTAATTATAGAAATACCATTTATAAAGATGGTTTCTCAGGTAAAAAATCAACAGTTAGCATTTTAGATTTATCTCTTTTTGTAGATTGTACAAACAAGTATTTGGAGCACTCCATAAATGTCAACAAAAGAACAGATAATCTATATCATGCCTACAATTTAATGACTCCAGAAAAAGACGGAGTTTCAATTTCTTACCTTTGTGAGATGTTGGAAGGCCAAGTGGCAGTTCTAAGCTCTGGTTTCTTAACTTCAGAAGAATCTTTAAATGTTTTAGATGCTTTACGAAAAAGTGCTCTTTATCGAGTTGATCAACAAAGCTATACGCTTTATCCAAATATAAGTTTACCGAAATTTTTAGAAAAAAACAGTATCCCTAAAGAATCTTTTGAGAAATCTCAGCTATTAAAACAATTAATTATAGAAGGGAATACCGAAATAATTAATGAAGACATTTTAGGAAACTATCACTTTAACGGAGATTTTAGAAATGTCAACGATCTAAAAAAATCGTTAAGTCAGCTTAAAAATTCAGGAAATCCAAATGAAAAAGAACATCAAACTGTTTTAGAAATTTTCGAAGAAGTATTTAACCATAAGGCATTTACAGGCAGATCCATGACATTCTATGGATATGAAGGGCTAGGTTCTATTTATTGGCACATGGTGTCAAAACTCCTATTAACAGTACAAGAAGCTTGTAATACAGCCATTGATAATAAGGAAAATGAAGATACTATTAGTCGTTTAATAACTCATTATTATGAAATAAATGAGGGAATTGGGGTACACAAATCTCCAAAAGTTTATGGTGCATTTCCAACTGACCCCTATTCTCATACTCCTTTTCGAAGAGGAGCACAGCAACCAGGAATGACCGGACAAGTTAAAGAAGATATTTTAGCTAGATTTGGAGAATTAGGAGTATTTGTTAAAGAAGGTAAACTACAATTCAATCCTAAAATGCTCCAGAAAAAAGAATTTTTAATAGAAGAAAAAGAAGTATCTTTTATTCTTTTTGACGGCACACAAAAAAAAGTTATTATAGAAAAAGATAGTTTAGCTTTTAGTGTTTGTCAAGTTCCTATATTATACAAAATAGCTTCTTCAAATTATATTGAATTGTACTATAGCAATGGAGAAAATGAAATCGTGGAATCAGTAGAATTAGACACTTTAAAAAGTGAAAAAATATTTCATAGAACGGGTGAAATTACCCAAATAACTGTTTATATTAATAATAATAATTTGAGATAAATATTTAAATATAAGCATATTATAAGTTAATACTATACAAAAGAATTTAAAAAAGTGACTTGATTAAATATTAATTTCTTTTTTTAATAAAGTATCTATAGAAAATAGATTAACTTGGAATTGAAAATTGAAATTTTCTATTTTTTTTTGAAAACAATCCTCCCAAATTAAATAGACTGAAATTTGGTTTTAATATTTAAAATTCAGAAATTAATCTGTTTTTATTACTGAAATCCAATTTTGTAAACTGTAAAACCTATCAATTAAAAAAAATAACCCTTAAATAAAATTAACTATGTCAACCAATAGTTCAAATCCAAGTAGAATAGTACCAATGGGGCAAAAAATTGCCTTTGGATTGGGTATGTTAGCTAATCAAATGTTTCCTGCCGCTTTGGGCATTTTTATGGTGGTTTTGGTTCAAGATTTAAAATTTCCTGCTTGGATGTGGGGTATTCTGTTTTTCCTTCCTAGAATTTTTGATGCTTTCATTGATCCAATAATGGGTTTTATTTCAGACAACACGCGATCCGTATGGGGTAGAAGAAGGCATTATGTGTTTATTGGGGCAATAATAATGGGAATTTCATTTATTGTCATGTGGCAATTGTACCGATCAAACGGGATTGAATATAATTTCATTTTTTTCCTATCTTGGTCTTTTGTGTTTTATATTGGTCTTTCAATTTTTAGTGTGCCATATGTAGCAATGGGCTATGAAATGAGCGATGATTTTCATGAGCGAACAAGCATTATGGCTATTTCTCAATGGATTGGGCAATGGGCTTGGGTTATTGCTCCTTGGTTTTGGGTTGTAATGTATGATCCAAAATGGTTTCCAAATGCCGATACCGCTACAAGAACTTTAGCTGTGTGGGTAGGAATTTCTTGTATGATATTGGCAATGATACCTGCAATTTTCATTAAAAGCAAATCTACAAAAGATGAAGTAAGTTTCTCCCCACTCACTTTTAAAACTATTGGTGGAAGTTTAAAAGAAATTTTAGAAAGTTTCAAAGAAGCATTTCGAAACAACCCATTTACAAAATTATGTATAGCAACTTTCTTAATATTTAATGCCTTTAATACTGTTGCAGGATTTACTTTTTTTATCGTAGTATATTATCTTTTCAATGGTGATACCGCCGCAGCGGGCATTTGGCCTACCCTATTTGGCAGTATTGGAGCCTTAGCCACCACTTTTATAGTGATACCGATTGTGGCAAGAATGTCGAAAATAATGGGGAAGAAAAATGCCTTTTTAGCCTCTCAAGCGATTTCTGTTTTTGGATATATTTTATTCTGGTTCCTATTTGTTCCGGGTAAACCTTATATGTTTTTATTTGCATTGCCTTTCTTTTCTTTTGGTATAGGTAGTCTATTTACTTTAATGATGTCTATGACTGCCGACGTTTGTGATATGGATGAATTAAGCTCAGGTAAACGAAGAGAAGGCATTTTTGGTGCTATTTATTGGTGGATGGTAAAGTTTGGTTTTGCAATAGCAGGATTATTAACAGGCGTCATAATGTCAGTGGTAGGTTTCGATCCAAATTTAACCGTACAAGTTGATGGAGCAGTTACTGGTTTAAGGCTATTCTTTTCAGGAATACCAATCCTAGGTACCTTAATAGCGATGTGGATTATGAGGAATTATGATTTAACTGAAGAAAAAGCTCGAGAAATAAAAAATGAATTAGATTTGAGAAACAAACTATGAAATTAAATTAAACTATTCTTTTACTATAAATTTTAAAAGTTAAAATAAAATGGCTGATATCAAAGCTCTCGCAGAACAACTTGT
>DAIQBE010000160.1:0-6667 GCA_036781325.1 Leadbetterella sp.
TAAGGCTTCGGTTATTTCTCTTCCTCTATCGGTACGGAAGTTAAAACACATGACCACATCGCCATTCTCGATATTGCCGATTGCTTTTCCGTTTTCAAACACTACTATAGGTTTTAAAAACTCGTCGGTAACATTAGCATCATACGATTTTTGAATGCAATCTAAAATTTCATTTTCTGCCACTTGAAATTCTCCTATTCCGTATACCATGGCGTCGTATGCCAATTTTACTCTGTCCCAGCGCTTGTCTCTGTCCATGGCATAATATCGACCAGTTAGACTCGCGATTTTTGCAGAACCACCGGCAATACTCTTTTGTAAATCAGCAATAAATGCTTTTCCAGATTTGGGGTCACAGTCGCGGCCATCCATAAATGCATGTACAAAAACCTCCTGGAGACCTGCATCTGAGGCAATTTTGCAAAGACCTTTCAAATGGTCTATATGCGAGTGCACTCCACCATCTGAGCAAAGACCTATCAAATGAAATTTCTTGTTATTGGCCTTGGCATAGACTATGGCATCCACTATTACTTTTTCTTTGGCCAAAAGCCCTTCTTCTACGGCCACATTTATTTTTTCCAATTCTTGGTACACTATTCTACCTGCACCCAAGTTGGTATGCCCAACTTCCGAATTTCCCATTTGGCCTACAGGCAAACCCACCGCTCTGCCACATGCTTCTAAGGTGCTATGAGGATAGGTTGCCATTAAATGTCTAAAATAAGGCACATGAGCGGCTTCAATAGCCGAACGCCATTCTTCTCCTGGTTTTGGAAGGCCCCAACCGTCTAATATGATTAATTGTACTTTCTTATTCAATTTCGTAGTATTTTTTGTTATAGAATCTTAATGCAAAAATACTCAAAAACAAAGAATAATAACTAAAATTTAATTCGATACATTTAATTTAGAAAATATGCAGAATTAAAGAATATTTGTCTCCAAAATTCAAAATATCATAGTATCCCTTGCCGATAATTTTATTTATTTGGTGTTTAATAATAAATAATAACTGCACCGCCAGCCCCATTTCCACCAGGAGGAAAACCACCACCACCTCCTCCACCATAGCTTTGGCCAGCACTACCTAAAATTGACACACCAGCTGCCAAGGTTGTCATGTTTCTTGTAAATGAGCCTCCTTCACCACCTGATTCTGGACTATTACCACCATCTCCTCCATTTCCAAAATAGTCTATTTCCCAAAAATCGGTTGCTGAACTTTGTTTATAATCTGTTTTTTGGTATTGTCCGTTTTTACCCCTTTCGAAAATATAGGAAGTAAGATTGGTTTGAGTAAAAGATATTGCACCATTTCCACTTGAAGGGTTAAGGGCTGCACTTCCTCCTGTAACAGTTAAACTTTGACTTGGTGAAGCTACCGCTGAAGAAATCCCATTTTGAGCAGGCACATATGCGGATATTACACCTCCAGAGCCACCAGCACCTCCGGCTCCGACAGTAATTGTTAGGGTCATGCCTGAAGTTACAGTAAAAAGTGCTTTGGCATAACCACCGCCACCACCACCTGAACCATGTCCCGAATTGACTGTGGTGGGTGCTGCAGAAATACCATTGCCACCACCTCCGCCGCCCCAAACCTCCACGAGAATTGAGGTAACATTTGCGGGTACTACCCAAGTGGTACTACTTAAAAACTGCCTAAAATTGTTATACTTATTTAAATTTCCCCAATTGTTTCCATCATGTAATAAAAGCGACTTAGTGTTGGAATTGTATACCATCATACCCTCTTGTGCAGATGGAATACTGCTTTGAATTGTCGCAAAATCCGCATACCTAGGCAGTTTCACGCTTTTTGAATCTATATCGGTAGCTTGTTGGGCGTAGGTGTTGAAAGCAATAACACTTAAGATTAAAATTTTGAAGCTATTTTTCATTATTAGTATATTTATTTTAGAATCTGCTAACAATATTACAAATTTTTTTATCTAAAATAATAATAAATGAAAATCCAAAATAATTCAAAAGTTTACTTTCTCAAGAGATTAATTAATTGTTGCTTTTAATCCTTTACCCTAGGAATTATAAAAATAAAGGTATAATTCTTAATTCTCACTCCTATAAAACATAGTACTACAATTGTTTTTATCTAAAATTGCTTTACTTTGATTTAAAACGTCTTCGGTAGAAACTTCTGCCAATTTTTGTAAATCCTCGTTACACCATTCTGCATTTCCTGCATTGGCTGCAAAGGCCAAGTTCATTACCCTACTTAATAGTTCCACTTCTCCAAATGCATGCGTAGAATAGGCCTGGTTTTTAACTTTTTCCAATTCTGATTCTTGCAAAGTATGGGTTTTTAATTCTTCCAATACATTTTCTATAGCCAAATTGGCATCTTCTAAAAGTACACCTTTATTTAAATTACCGCTTACCACAAAAAGACCTGGATCTAAGGAGGAGGTAACATAGGCAGAGATAGAATTAAAAAGTTTTTGTTCTTTTACCAATTTTTGGTGAAAACGTGCTGATTTCCCTCTTCCTAAAATATCACTCATAAGGTCAGCAGCAAAAAAATCGTTTTGGTGCTTTCCTTGCATATGATATGTTTTGTAAATAGCGTCAAGAGGCACTTTTGCAGCTGTTTCTAAAAACCTTGGAGCAGTTTGTTTTACTTCTTGTGGTAAATTTCTTTGGTTTTTATTTCCAGCTTTAATTGGGCCAAACCATTTTTCTGCCAATTGTTTTATCTGATTTACATTTACTTTCCCCCCAACCACCAAAGTGGCATTGTTTGGTAAGTAATTTGCATAGAAAAAAGATTTAACATCCTCCATCGTGGCATTTTCAATATGCGAAATGTCTTTTCCTATAGTAGCCCATTTATAGGAATGTATCTGATAGGCCAATGGCCTCAGTTTTAGCCAAACGTCACCATAGGGTTGGTTTAAATACCGCTGTTTAAACTCCTCTATAACCACATTTTTTTGTACTTCCAATACCTTTGGGTCAAAAGAGAGGCTTTGCATTCTATCAGATTCTAACCAAAAGGCAGTTTCAATATTCACCGCTGGCAGCGTAATATAATAATTAGTGATATCTGGCGATGTAAAGGCATTGTTTTCTCCTCCAACTTTTTGGATGGGCTCATCGAATTTGGGAATATTTGCTGAACCACCAAACATAAGATGTTCAAATAAATGGGCAAAACCTGTTTTATCTTCATTCTCATCCCTTGACCCAACGTTATAGCATAAATTAAAAGCAGCCATAGGGCTTGTGTGGTCTTCATGCACATACACGTTTAAGCCGTTGTCAAGTAGGAAATGTTCGTAATGAATCATAAGGTTTTTTTGCTTTTGCTTTTTTGGTTCTGCAAATTTATTATTTTTACCTAACTTTACATCATAAACTAAATATATGAATTTCAGGATAGGGCACGGTTATGATGTGCATCAGCTAGCAGAAGGATACGAACTAAGTTTGGGTGGGATCAAAATACCACATCATGTAGGTTCAGTAGGGCATTCTGATGCTGACGTTTTACTTCACGCTATTTGCGATGCACTTTTAGGGGCTGCTGCTTTGGGTGATATTGGGAAACATTTCAAAAATACAGATGATCAATGGAAAGGAATTGATAGCAAGATTCTTTTGAATAAGGTAGGGGATATGCTAGCCGAAAAAGGCTATTTAGTTGGAAATATTGATGCTACTCTTATCCTAGAGGAACCTAAGATTGGTAAATATGTGCCAGAAATGAAAAATGCTATCGCTATAAGTTTAGGAATTTCAACCGACCAAGTTTCAATAAAAGCCACAACTTCTGAAACTATGGGTTTTGTGGGTAAAAAAGAAGGCCTTGAGGCGCATGCAGTTTGTATTATTTACTTAAAGGATTAACCAATTTATGCTATATTTCATATTTTCTAATTCTAATATTCTAATTAATTTATTAAAAATCAACCTATTATGAAATTTATTTTAGTTGCCCTTTCATTTGTTTTTTGTCAAAGTGTTTTTAGTCAACAAATTACCATTGGAGATAATAAAGGCTCATTAACTTTCGAAGAATATGATCCTAAATCTACCCTTGTTGTAGAAAAAAATCCAAAAACCCGCGCAAAATTTCCATTTATAGATGTTCACAATCATCAATATTCGATGGGAGAAAGCCCAGAAAATGTCGAAAAACTTTTAATTGATATGAACAAAATTAATATGGGAATACTAGTTAATTTAAGTGGCAGAGGGTGGACAAGCGATGTAAAGAAATCAACTGATTTGTTGGTTTCAAACATCAAAAGTGCCAACATTCACCCAAAAAGGTTTGCAACTTTTACAAATGTAGATTTCAACAGCATAAATGAACCAGGTTGGTCGGAGCGAACTGCACAATTGTTAGAAGAAGATGTAAAAATTAGAGGAGCGGTTGGCTTGAAAATTTACAAAAATCTAGGTTTTAGTGTGAAAAATAAAGACGGATCATTGGTAAGGGTAGATGATCCAAGAATAGATGCAGTATGGGCAAAAGCTGGGGAGCTGGGAATTCCGGTTATTATTCACTCTGCAGACCCTGCTTCATTTTGGGATCCATTGAATCAGTATAATGAGCGTTGGTTGGAATTAAAAACACACCCAGGTAGAAAGGAAGATGTTGAAAAAGGAGATTTTAGTTTTCAGCAAATTATTGAGCAGCAACATAATATAATAAGGAAGCATAAAAAAACCAATTTTATAAGTGCTCATATGGGTTGGTATCCCAATAATTTAGGAAAATTGGATAGCCTTTTAACTGCTATGCCAAACATGTATGTAGAAATTGGGGCGGTAATATCAGAGCTAGGCCGTCAACCTAGAACTTCAAATAAGTTTTTTACTAAATTTCAAGACAGAATTTTATTTGGGAAAGACTCATGGGTTCCATCTGAGTATGCCACTTATTTTAGGGTTTTAGAGACGGAAGATGAATATTTTCAATATCATAAAAAGTATCATGCATTTTGGCCTATGTATGGGATGGGATTATCTGACAATGTTTTGAAAAAAGTATATTATAAAAACGCATTAAAAATAATTCCAGGTCTAGATAAATCTCAATTTCCGAATTAAGCTATAAGATAGCGTGCAGAATATTGAAACTGAATAGAAAATTGGTTGTCAAAATTAAATGTCCTTGAAAAAAGAAATAAAATAGAATATAACCAATAACAGTCAATGCCTAAAACAGGTAGACAGATAACTGACAAAAGTTAAGAGTTAACCGATAACAGACAACTGTGCCTGCCTAAAATAGGTTGACAGGTTTAGTTACTTTTATAAATATAGTTAAAATTGTATTATACATTGATTTGGGTTTATGTTTTTTGTTTCATTACAAGTCCAAATTGATAATTTAGGTCGTTTTTCGACAGAAAGTTCTTTGATATATTGTTCAAACGTGTCGGGTGTTTTTTTTTCTAATGACTCATGCGGCTTTGAATTGTTATAGGCATCTATGGTTTTTTTTAATTGAGACTTTAGATTATCGTAGGTAGTAATATTTCTATATCTAAGATATTGATTTTTTACAGTGCCATTAACTCTTTCTATGTGGGCATTTTCGTGTACTTCGTTACACATGCTAATTCTAATTTGGGCTATATTTAACATCTTTACATAATCATCGCTGATGTATTGTCCTCCTCGGTCAGAATGATGAATTAGTGTCTTAAATTTAGCTTGTTTTCGAACCTTAAATGCCATTTGTAAAGCCTCACAGTTGTTTTCGGCTCGCATGTTGTCAGCAGCAGAATAGCCAACTATTTTTCGAGAATATACATCCATTATTAAAACGATATAATAGACTTTTTCTCCGATATTAAAATAGGTTATATCGCTAGTCCATAGTTGATCTATATTAGTTAAGCTTATATCAACCAGAAGATTTTTATATCTGCTGTATGGGCTTGAAAAAGTGGTCCTAATTGGGTTTTTATACATAATTAAACGAAAGCCATATTTAAGGCCAATACTAATAAAGGCGTCTCTTCCTAAGTTTTGAGGTTTTAAAATATCGAACATAGTTCTAAGCCCCATTCCAGGATGTAGCTCTCTTATTTGAAGAATTTGACCCACGATCAGGTATTCTAAGTCAACCCACTTTCGTTGGTTAATCAGGTTTTTATGATGGCCTTGCCTAGTAATATTACAATTCTGAAATAGCATTTCCATCTTGTAATTATGTTTTGTTGCTTTCATTCTGAAATATTCTAAAGTGTCACTTTGATGTTTTTTTTTAAATCTACATCCAAGTCTTTGCTGGCAATTTCAACTAGTTTTTCAAGGAAGTCTATTTGCATTTGTTTCTGACCTAATTTACGCTCTAGTTCAGCAACCAAATTTACCAATTCAATAGTTTTTTGAGCTTCGCTGTCCTTCTGAATGACCATAGTTATTCCTTTTTTATGTTCTGGAGAATATAACCGCAACCATTTATAAACAGCTACAGCACTAACATCCCACAATTTACAAAAGGAACGAATAGTATATTGACAATTGACTATTTCCTTCACTTTTTCGCGTTTGAACTCATCACTAAAAATTCGCCTTGAACGAGTTTTTAAAATAGTACTTTTTTTAGACTTTAATTCTTTAGAACTCATAGATAGTTTGATTTTTACGTCAACCTATTTTAGGCAGGCACAAACAGATAACCGAT
>DAIQBE010000161.1:0-6658 GCA_036781325.1 Leadbetterella sp.
TTTTTTGTATTATTGCTGTATTTGGAGCGGTGGATTGGACAAGGAAATGGAGAAAGAGTAATAAATAGTTATCTAAGCAAAGTTTAAATTCCATATGTTGCTTTCTTAGATAAAAATACCTCCTTATCTAAAACTAGTTTTAATATTATTTGAAATCTAATGTTAAAAAGGGTTTAAATTCTTTAAATGAAGTTGTTTAATAAGCATTTAATTTTAATAAGTAATAAATTTCCTTATTTTCAGGATAGATTAACTTTGATATCTAAAATTTGGGGAAGAAAAAGTGAAAATAGGGTATGAAATTTACTACACTATACCTGTCCCCAAAAGATTTAATTGCGTAAAGTGGCTTTTTAACGCACCTAAAAAGGTTGGATGGTGATTATACGGTACATTGAATTCTTTCGCGGTTGATTTTACAATTTTGGAAATATCTTTATAATGTACATGACAAATATTAGGAAATAGATGGTGCTCAATTTGGAAATTTAAGCCACCAATAAACCAAGAAAAGTAGGTGCTATTGTTTGCAAAGTTTGCTGTTGTTCGCATTTGATGTATAGCAAAACTGTTTTCCATGCTCCCAGTTTCGTTAGGCATGAAAAAATCGGTTTCTTGTAAAACATGAGCACATTGAAAAATTAGTGCTAATATTTGTCCACAAATGGCATGCATTAATAAAAAGCCAAGCATGGTTTGCCACCAGGCTATGGGAGCAAGCATCATAGGTGCAATAACAAAGAGTAATAAATAAGCTATTTTTGTAAAGAAAATTTCAATTGCGGCTCTACGAATAGAAATTCCTTGGTCTTGCACTAAATTTTCTTTTCCATATTTAATGGTTTGTTCAATGTCTTTTCCTAAAAACCAATAAAGCGATAAAATACTGTATAAGAAAGGAGCATAGAAAATTTGATATTTATGAAAAGATAAAAGGTTTTGATGGGGGGAAAGTCTTAGCGTATTGTTTTTGGAGATATCGTCATCCAAGCCTTGAATGTTGGTGAAGGTATGATGCAAAACGTTATGTTGGATTTTCCAATTGATGTGATACCCTCCAATAAAATTTATTATATAACCTACAAATTTATTTATTGAATTGTTTTTTGAATAGGAGCCGTGGTTAGCATCATGCATTACTGAGAGCCCAATGCCTGACATCCCAAAACCCATTAATGCCCACAATCCTATGTTTCCGCTTACCGAACTCACAGTTCCAGAAATTAAAAAGAAAAATGGAATAAAATAAATACTACACATAAATATGGTTTTTAGAACCATATCGATGTTACCTTGTTTAGATATATTACTATTTTTAAAATGAGAATTTACTCTTTTTACTACTTCTCTATAAAACTCAGGCTGACTATGGACGTTAAAATTTACTGATTTTCTTCTCATTTATTTTTGTTAGGTTTAGGGTTGTGCAAATTTAGTAATTAAAGACGAATGATTTCTTTATAGCATAATTCTAAATCAAAAATTACAGTATTAATATTATTAATTGTATTATTTTAATTTAGAAGTATAACTTTGAAAACGTTAAAATGTTCAAATACTTTTGAATTTTGAGTTTTAAAATTACTTTAATTCAAAATAAAATGAATTTGTAGATTTTTGGTCTAATTTCAAATTTGACAATAGGATTCTTTGGACTGGTCTGTTGTCCCATTTAGTTTTAAAGCTTTCATACTCCATTCCTTCAGTGGAAGGAATATCTTTAGATATGGCCCAAGTTTTCGGATCATATTTTATGGTTAGTACCTGTTTTTTGGGAGTAGTTAGAATAATTTTTCCCGCTTCTGAAAGATCAATATCGCAGATGGTCATTAAAACTTGCTCCAAGTTTTTTGGCTTTTCTTTTAAATCATATTCATCAGTGAGTGTAACTTTATTTTTAATTGGGTCCAAATTAAGGTTTCTAGTCCATTTAATAATTCCTGCATTTGTATCAAAGGCTTTTTCTATATCCATCTTTAATGATACTTCTTTTTCAGAAATAGTATTCTTTACATTTAGGGCTTCAAAATCTCTTCCAACTTTTTGTCCATACCCATTTATAATGGGTAAGTTATGATAATTTGATTGCGTAAACCAAAGATCATAGCGTTTGGAAGAAAAGGTTCTTGCCGTATAATTTCCTCTGCCTGCATCAATAATTATGGGTTCCCCGTTTGCATAAATTATGAAATCACCAACGTCATTATGGTTGTGGCTTTCGGCATTATGGCCTCCATGAGTAGCTAAATACAAACCGTTTTTGGTGTGAGCAGTTAGCACTTGGATGTCTGAAATATAATTAATACCTTCAGGTTTATAGGTCATAGTTTGTTTAGGGATCCTGTTTCTAAAAAGTAGATTATCCATAGTTCTCATTACCATTCTGCCAGATAGCGAAACATCCTTGTTGTATTTTGAAAATGCCCATTGACCCATGGCCATCATTTTATCATCTCCAATAGATTTTCCAAACCTATACAACATTAATCCATCTGGAGAGCCAACCTTTGGATCAGCATCAGCAAAATTTACAAAGTAATTATCAGAAATATGCATTTTGTATATGTAAGAGGCCATATTTTTTATCAATGGTTCATCATAAATATTTATTTTGTCGTTTGTCGCAATTCTTACTTCTTCTAAGCAATCAAAGACCGATGCACCCGCGGCAAACCAATAACTTGGTCCTTCATCACAACCACCATCATCACCTAAGCCATTAAGATAAGCATCTAAGTGAAAAAGATAATCCTTTACGTTGGAAATGCGTTCTTTCTCATTTTTTTCTAAGCATAAGTTTGCCATTAGTAAATTGGATACAATCCAAGGATTCCAATTATTAACAGCTTTTGTGCGGCTCAAATATCCGTAGTTTTCCCATTTTTTTATGGGCTGCAAAATTCTTCGATTCGTTTCAAAATAAATACGTTTTCTTACTAATGTGTTTATTTTGTCTAATTTTTCGCCTATTAAATAATCTGTCAAACCCAAAATAGCTGCTGTTTCTGCTGCAAATAAATCTACAATAGGGTTTTCTGGATCAGGTAATCCAGTACTACTGATGTGGGCCGGTACACCCCAAAAACTTTCCTCACATATAGCCCAAGTTAGGTTGAAGATTTTTTCTGTAAAACGATCTTTATTTTCTATACTTTCTGCTACAATTAGAGCCATTAGTTGATTTCTGCGGCTAAAGGATGCCTTACCATGTTTCTCTCTATCTCCAGATCTTTTAAATTCCATTGCCATTGAGGCGGTTATTTCCGATATGGGTTGGTTATTGGCATCTTCCCCTTTCTTTATTACTTCGGTTATTTGTTCTGGATTTAATACCAAAGACCAATCCGAACTTGATTTTGGATAGGGCTTCCACTGGTTTAATGGAATAAGATTTTGAGAAATAAATTCTAATGAATATTTTTTCATTAGAATATTTCTTTGAGTTACTTGACTATAAGCACTTAAACTTAAAAGAAGTAGGCTTGAAAAGATTATTTTTTTCATTTAGGGTTATATTTATTTTTAGGCATTAATCTTAATAGCGATCCATCATGTCTAAAACTCCTCGGACATAGCCCAAAGATTCAGACAATCCACTTTCGGCATTATCAGCATCATTTTCATATTCTATACTTACAACTCCTTTGTAATTAATATTTTTCAGAGTTTTCATAACTTTGGAAATATCTGTTACGCCTCTTCCTATTTGAACAGGTTTATTTTTTTCAGTAATACCATCTACATCTTTCATGTGCATATCAAACATTCTATGTCCGTATTTTTTTAGCGAATCAATAGGGTCCATTCCTAATCTCACCACATGGCCAATATCCATACAAAGACCGATTCTGCCGTCTAATTTCTCAATTTTCTCATATACAGATAATGGAGTAGGATAAACTTTGTCGCCTGGGCCATGGTTATGAATGGCCAATCGGATGTTTGTTTCTTTTACATATCTTTCTACCATAGGGAGCAGTTCATGGTTAGGAACTCCAATAATCATTTGCATACCTGCAGCTTGGGCATATCTAAAAGCATTTTTTACTTCAGCCTCATTTTTCATGTAAATTACACCTCCACCGTAAACATTTATCCCCTCAGCTTTTATTTTGGATATGGTGTTTTTGATTTCGTCATCAGTAGCGGTTAAGGGAAGGTGAAAATCTTTCAGAGCTACTTCTTTAATATCTAATCGCTTACAAATATTAATAAGCTGAAGAACTGTATATTTTCTTAGTGTGTATGAAGCCAAGCCAAGCGTAAGTTTAGCATTAGCTTTCGGTTTTTGAAAGGAGAGTAATGGGGCTGCCAAGGCGGCTAGACCCAAATTTTGCAAGAAAATTTTTCTTGATAGAGACATATTTTATAGCTGGTTAAATTGATTTTATATAATTATTTCCACTCACCTAAAGGTAAATGTTTTTTCTTAGGTTTTACCTCTTTGCCTTCTGGAATCAGTAAAACTTCGAGTGAAACAATAGAATTAGGAAGAATTTGTACATCACATGTTACAATAGTTACACCAGGATTAGGAGCATCAAACGTATTGGTGGGATCGGCCAGTCTTGCTTTAAAAGAAATAGAATTTGGAGAAGCTACTTTTAGCAATAGTTTTTTGCCATTCTGGCCAAGTTCTGCTGTTCCATCTGCATTAATTTTTACAATAGCTGGCGTAACCATAGACCAGGTAAGCGTGGTTTCTTTATCCGAACCTTGAACTTCATCTTTTACTAAAACATATTTTTGATCTACGATTGCCACACCACGTTTGGCTGATTTTACTTTATTTTTATATACTGCGGTAATATCAGAGGTAGCACTTAAGAAATTTGGGTTTTGGGTGTAATTTTTTATTACCGCAAGGCCTTCTACTAGTTGAAATTCATTATCAAAAGCAAGTGTGCTATGAGCTAAATTATTATATCGATACACACGCCAACGTTCAGAATCTTGTTCTTTTCCCCAAAGTTTTACGCCTTTAGATTCTAAGGATTCGTATTCTTGCATGCCCAAGTCCATAGACCAACGCTCTCCATTAGCGTCCATAACAAAAGATCCAATGTCCATATGAGCATGATTTACTGACGGAGAACCTCCTTTTAATCCAACATAAATGGCATCGGGTTTTATCCAGGAGGTACGCATTAGTGCAACTGGACTCTTACCCTGGCCTACAAAAACGTTCTTTTTAGGGGCTTCGATTTTATCCAAACTCAAACCCTCTCCCCAAATCATAACAGCTGGAAGAATCCGGTTTTTTGTCATATTTTTGTCTTTTAAATATTTCTTTTCATTGAAAAGAAGGCTATTGTCTTTAATTCTATTGGCATACCAAAACATGGATGGACTTATCCCCGTTCCGCTTCCTGCATCCGAGTAATTAAATGGTTTTCCGGAATTACCAACCATTTGTTGATAATAATAAGCAGTGGAAATGAATCCATTATCTATTTTTTTATCTATTAGTTGTAGTTTTTGAAGAGCACTTAAATATAGTATATGGAAACTCGTGCCGTAGCCCCAATACGAATATCCTTCGGGATATGCCCCATCTGGATTATAATCTTCGAGGGGTAATTCGATTGATTTTTTAGCTCTATCAATTATTTGATTGGCAAGGGTAGGGTTATCTTCATAAATTGCTAGAGCACCATAGGCCATGCCCGCATTGCAAACCTGATTCCAGTTGTGACTAGCTTTGAGCCAAGAATTGTTTTTTGAGTCTAAAGAGGGTTCAATACCTTTTTTTACAATAGCTTCCTTAATTATTGCTTTCGATTCAGGTGATAAATCATCGTATAGCCAATCGTAACCTATTGATACACCGAGAGTCATTTCGGCTACATCCAGAAAATGAGAAGGATTCCAGTCTGAAAATTGGCTAACTTTTACTAATTCCTTTTCTGCTCTTTCGAGATATTTTTTATTTTTGGTAATTCGATAAGAATAAGAAAGGAAAAATATTCTTCGAAGGCATTCCCTCGATTTATCGAGCAATCGCCTACCAATTTGAATTCGTTCTAAAGTAGGTAATTTAATAATTTCATTGCTCTCATCATTTATTGTATTGTTTAGTTTAGACCAGTTTTGGTCTGAAGCTATATTTCTTAAAATACTTTTCTCTTCACCTTTTAACAACAAAAGGCGAGGGTGACTTGGCATAATTTGAGAAAATGATTGAAAATAAGCCAAAAAGGCTACTAAAATTAATGCTTTTTTCATTTCTTAATTAAGATTGGGTTTTGGAATTCTTGGTTCATTGTTTCGGGCAGTTTATAAACTTCTCCTTTTTTAATTCCATTTATTCCTACAAGCTTTTTCTGAATAGTCTCTGTTACAGAATTTAATGAATTTTTATTAATGTTCAGTTTAATCAAATTATTATTAGAGCTATAGGTGAATCCGTCTCGCGCATTTTATACATCTTTTATTCGTCAGAAAACGACAGCAAGATTAAGTAAATAACAAACAAACAATGAGTTTGTAAGCTCAACAGGCACATAGCAAAACATGTGCACGATCGTTACTAAAGTGTCTATCACATGCGACACGAAGTTGACGCAAAGAAAATAACAAATTTATTTAGGCCTAGTCACTATAAAACTGATCATATATAATATTGCATTGCGCAGTTGGTGAACATAGTTAACGTTGA
>DAIQBE010000162.1:0-6655 GCA_036781325.1 Leadbetterella sp.
AAATGATTTCCTCCAAAAGTGGTTCCCAATAATCCATATTTAGGTTTAAACTTTGGTGAAATTAAAATTCCTCCAATTGGGAAACCATTACCCATACCTTTTGCCACGGATACAATATCAGGTTTTACCTTCGCAAATTGAAACGAAAAGAATTTTCCAGAACGTCCGTAACCACATTGTACCGAATCATGAATAAAAATTGCTCCAGTTTTATCACAACAAGCTCGAATAGTCTTCAAAAATTCTGAATTTGCAACTTGAATTCCTCCAACACCTTGAATACCCTCCACTATAACTGCACAGGTATTTTCATCAATGGCTTTCTTAGTTTCTTCAATATCATTAAAAGGTACAAATTGCACATGCTCAGAAAAATTCAAAGGTGCTTTAATACTTGGATTGTCAGTTACCGCCACAGCTCCGGAAGTTCGCCCATGAAAGCTCTTTGTAAACGCTACAATTTTAGTTCTTCCGTTTGAAAATGATGCTAATTTCAATGCGTTTTCATTAGCCTCTGCCCCTGAATTAGCAAGAAATAAGCTGTAATCATTTAATCC
The DNA here is from genome assembly GCA_036781325.1 of Leadbetterella sp. Classification (GTDB taxonomy): domain Bacteria; phylum Bacteroidota; class Bacteroidia; order Cytophagales; family Spirosomataceae; genus Leadbetterella. The sequence continues at coordinate 558 of DAIQBE010000162.1, forward strand.
TGAAAGCTTTCCTAACTTTTCAGCTAGCTGATCTTGCATCGGAATTTTAACTGAATTAGAATAAAACCCAAGGTTTTTTAGCTGTTTGGTAAGTTTTTTTACATAATGAGGATGCGAATGCCCAATAGAAATAACCGCATGCCCGCCATAAAGATCTAAGTATTCTTGGCCATTATTGTCCCAAATTTTACTTCCTAGAGCTTTAACAGGTTCAATATTATTAATGGGATATACGTCGAATAAAATCATAAATTAAAAAATTAAAATGCTACACTTTTAAGTTTCAAACCTGTGGTTTCTTCCAGTCCAAACATTAGATTAAGATTTTGAATTGCTTGTCCAGAAGCCCCTTTTATTAGATTGTCGATTATGGAGGTTATTAAGAGATTCCCGCGATTTTTTTGCAAATACAATACACATTTATTCGTATTTACCACCTGCTTTAAATCAATTTCTGATCCAGAAACAATACAAAAAGGTTGGTTGATATAATAATCCTTATACATGCTAACAGCCAAATCTAAATCCCCTTCAAATTTTGTATATACATTGGCAATAATTCCTCTAGTAAAATTGCCTCTATAAGGAATGAAGTTAATACCAAAATTAAAATCTCTTTGAAGCTGTTTTAAACTTTGGTGTATTTCAGCTAAATGTTGATGTGTAAATGCTTTATAAATAGACATATTGTTATTTCTCCACGTAAAATGAGTAGAGGCACTCAATGCTTGACCAGCACCCGTTGAACCGGTGATGGCACTTACATGAACTTCATCAGAAATTAGATTTGCATGGGCTAGTGGAAGAATAGCTAATTGAATTGCTGTGGCAAAACAGCCAGGATTAGCAATTTTTTGAGCCTCTTTTATCACTTCTTTGTTTAATTCTGGCAATCCATAAACAAAGCCATGCGATTCGTCTCTAAAATCAGTACTTAAGTCTATAATTTTTACATGCGCTGGAATCTCGTTTTCAGATAAAAATTTTACAGACTGTCCATGTCCCGAACAAAGAAAAATGGCGTTTACCTCATTAAAAAGTAATTGATTTGTAAACAATAAGTCTGTGTCGCCGATTAAATCAGTGTGAGTTTCATAAACTGGCTTTCCTGCCTGGCTTTTAGAATTTACAAACTTAATTTCTACATTGGGATGATGAATTAAAATTCTAATTAATTCACCACCTGTGTATCCCGCCCCACCTATGATTCCAATTTTTATGGAGTTCATTAAAATAATAAGATTGAAAATGGAAAAAAATAATTATCAAACGATGCAAATTATCGTCGGAGAAAATAAAGGCTAAAAGCCCAATAAGTAGAATAAGTTTGCTTTATATTCAAGAAATTCCTTTGCTTTGATGCAAAAATAGATATTTTATAATAATAATTTTAGTTTGTTTTAATCTTTAATGATATTTTTACTTCTCATTAAGTAAATTCTTAATAAATATTATGTTTTTAGCACAAATTGTATGGGATGTTTCACCCACTATATTTAAAGTTGGTAGTTTTGAAATAAGATGGTATGGCTTATTATTTGCCTTAGGATTTTTAATAGGCTTTCAAATAATTGCTAAAGTTTTCAAATTTGAAAACAAACCAGAGCAAGATTTGGACAAATTGCTTTTGACTATGATTATTTCAATAGTGCTGGGGGCTAGAATAGGACACTATGTTTTTTATGAAGGTCAACATTTTGGAGAAAATCCTGGACTGTTCATTTACGAAATGTTAATGCCTCCATATTCTGGATTAGCTAGTCATGGTGCAGCAATGGGTGTTTTAGTTGGCCTCTTTATTTTTAAAAGTAGGCACAAAATGTATGATTACCTTTGGCTAACAGATAGAATGGTTATTGTTTCAGCCCTTGGAGGAGGATTTATACGATTCGGTAATTTCATGAATTCCGAAATTGTAGGTAAAGCCACTGACAAACCATGGGGCGTTTTATTCAAAAGAAATTTCGAATTTGAACAGGTACCAAGACACCCAGCTCAACTTTATGAGTCTCTTTCATGTTTTGTACTCTTTGTAATATTATACTTTCTATATAATAAATGGAGAGAAAAAACCCCACAAGGATCATTAACGGCAATCTTCTTTATTTGGATTTTTGGATTACGATTCTTTTATGAATTTTTGAAAGAGAATCAGGAATCATTTGAAGATGGCATGGCTTTAAACATGGGTCAAATATTGAGCATTCCAGTAGTTATATTTGGAATATTTGCTTTAATAAAGGCATTAAAAGGCAAATCAATTGCCTAATTTTCTAAGGTAGAATATAGGAATAACTATTTTAAATAGTCTTAGATTTCAGTTAATAAATCCTAATTTCCTTCTTATTATTCTACTCAGTCTCATTAGATTTTGAGGGATTAAATGGTCTCTTAAAACTAATTTTTTATTAGGAATAGTTGGAAACATTAATTGAAAATATTTTAATGCTATAACCAATCTCTTGAAATACTTATTTTGGTTTTGCTTGGAATTCAATAGTAAATAATACCAATGTCCTAAGTTTCTTTTAAAAATAGAATGATACTTAAAATTTGTGTCTTTATCTAGATTTGTATACATCATAATCCTATTCTCTAAAAAAACCGCGTCATCCTTATAATCAGTATTACTAGCTCCTGCAGCATGTCTTCTGTATGCTGCGGTTACGTCTGGTATATATTTAATTTTACCAAATCTTGCGGCTAGCATAATCATTGGAATATCCCCACTTTTTGTTTTGTAAAACCAAGGTTCAACAGGAAAGATTGCAGACATTTTATAAAACAAAGTCGCAGTTCCCATAAACCAGACTTCGTTTTCAGCAATTAAGTCATCCAAAGTAAATACGTCTTTTACTAAATTTTGATTTAAAAGGAAAGACTCCTCTTTACCTTCAAAAAATTCCACTCTAGTATTTGTAAAACAAACGGAAAATTCTGGGTTATTCTCCATAAAATCTACTTGTTTCTGTAGTTTCAGTGGGTCAATCCAATAATCATCTCCTTCTAAAGCAGCCATATATTTACCAGCACAATTTTCTAATATTCTGATAGAGTTGGGTTGTGGACCTCCATTTGTCTTTCCAGAAACAACTTTAATTAATGTTGGATATTGAGCTTCTAATTCTTTTACAATTTCTCTTGTACCATCGGTGGAACAATCATCTCCAATGATTATTTCAAAATCAAAATTAGTTTTTTGATTTATAACACTCTCTACCGATTGCCTGATGAATTTCTTATGATTGTAGGTAAGTAAATGTACACTTACAAGAGGTGAAGTTTTGAGTTCTATTTCCGACATATTAAAAAAAAGGCAGGATAATTATCCTGCATTTAATAGTATATATTTAAATTTTTCGTACAAATTTAGTTTTTTATGCTTCCCTATCAAATCAACCCGCCATTAATTCTTTGATATCATTAATTATTTTATCTGCCAAATTTATGGATTTAGTTTCAAATTCTGTTTCAGCATAAATCCTTATGATAGCTTCGGTATTTGATTTTCTTAAATGCACCCATTCTTTATCGAAATAAATTTTGACTCCATCACGCGTGTCAATCTCATATTTTACGTATTTCTTCTGAATTTTTAAAAGAATATCATCAACATTAATTGAATCGCTTAATTCAATCTTCTTTTTCGCTATAAAATATGCGGGATATTTCTTTCTTAAAAATCCTGCTGATTTACCAAATTTAGCCAAATGAGTTAAGAAAAGAGCAATTCCAACTAAAGCATCACGCCCATAATGAAGCTCCGGATAGATGATTCCACCATTTCCTTCTCCTCCTATAATAGATTTATGCTCTTTCATTTTTTCTACCACATTCACTTCTCCTACGGCAGCTGAAAAATATTCTCCACCATGTTTAATGGTAATATCTTTTAAAGCCATTGTAGAAGAAAGGTTTGAAACCGTAGTTTGTTTCGACTTTTTATTGATACTTAGGATATAATCTGCAATGGCAACCAAAGTAAATTCTTCACCAAATGGCTCCCCGTCTTCACAAATAAATGCTAACCTATCTACATCAGGGTCTACCACAATACCTAAATCAAAATCTCCTTTTTCCATTTCCTTTGAAATGTCCCTAAGGTTTTCTGGTAAAGGTTCTGGATTATGAGCAAAAATTCCAGTTGGTTCACAATGAAGTTCTTTTATTATTTCAACACCAAGAGCCTTTAAAAGCATTGGAACGGCAATTCCACCAGAAGAATTTACGGCATCGACAACAATTTTGAAATTAGCATTTTTAATAATTTCTTTATTCACAGCAGGCAAAGCTAAAATACTGTCAATATGAATTTGCAAATACGTGTCATTTTTTGAATATTTTCCTAGATGTTTTACATCAGAAAACTCAAAATCTTCTCTCTCTACTATTTCTAAAAGTTCCTCGCCTTCATTTGCAGAAATAAATTCACCTTTTTCATTCAATAATTTAAGTGCATTCCACTGGATAGGATTGTGGCTTGCTGTAAGAATAATTCCACCGGCAGCATTTTCCAAAGGAACTGCCATTTCAACAGTGGGGGTTGTGGAAAGGCCTAAATCAATAACATCGAAACCCATTCCAATTAAAGTAGAAGAAACTAAATCGGACACCATTTGTCCTGAAGGCCTTGCATCTCTTCCAATAATTATTTTCTTGTTTGTCAATGATTTTTTCAAAAGCATCATTGCATAACCAGCAGTAAATTTAACAATGTCTAATGGACTTAAGCTTTCGCTAGATTTACCTCCAATAGTTCCCCTAATTCCCGATATAGATTTAATTAATGTCACCTTTTTTAATTTAATAAATTATAAAATTACTTAAATTATTAAGTAATCATTCCTAATTATTTTAGCAATAGTAAAAATTGAAAAAAAAGCAAAAATTGAAAAAAAATTCTATTAAACTATGTCTATAGAAATAATTTTTAAGATGCTATTTCAATAATTTTTACTTTAGTTTTTAACTCTGAAACAACATTTTTGGGGCCTCTAAAAGTTCCTCTAACTGGATTTAGTCCAATAGATTCTACAGAGGCTGCTAGGGCTATATATTTTTCATTTACCACTCTACCTTCCGTTGGGTCAAACCCTCGCCAACCTCCACCGGGCAACAATACTTCTACCCATGCATGTAGTTCGTGTTCATGTAACTCACTTCCAAACAAATACCCACTTACAAATCTAGCCACTAAGCCCTTAGCAGCACATAAATCCATCATCAACACACAAAAATCTCTACATGTCCCAAATTTTGATTTTAAAGTATACAAAGAGGTATTAGCTTCTCCCATTTCCCTACTTAAGTAACTAAATTCCTGGTTGATTCTCGTAACAATCTCCATCAAAAAATTTAGTGTTACATAATTTGCCGCCTTTGCTATTTCTTCAGCATAGGAAACAATCTCCTCAGATAAATATTTGTTTTTTAAAAAAAAATCTGCGTTTATCCCTAACTTCCCCTTGTATTGAAATGGTATTTTTGAAGTTTCAAATGGATAAAATACAAAGTTTAATGGACTAAATACTTCCGTTTCAATTCTGATTTTTGAAGAAACAATTAATCTATTAGTGGTGGAATTAAAAAAGCAAACATGCTGAATATTACTTTCTTGATCGATATTCTTCACCATTACATTTGGCTCAGGATATACCTCTAAGCTTTGTGAAATTACTTGTTGGTAAGGATTTGGCTTTGGACTTAGATATAGATAATGAGGATTTAAACCAACTAGGTCAGAATAAGAATATGCTAGAACGTGTTCTATATCTAAAATCATAATTATCTTTTTCTTAATAATGGATCTATCCAATCATTAGAAAGTTTTTGGACGGATGCATTCAAAAGAGCATTCCATTGGTAAGAAATGTGTTCTAAATCAGATTTTTCAAAAGTATGTTCCACTATTTTAAATGAATTTTTTTCATACATTAAAACGTCTAAAGGAAAATCAACATCATTTGCACTTACTCTGGTGGAATCGAATGCTAAAAATCCAAGTTTAATCACTTCTTCAAAAGGCGTATTATATTTTATATTTCTATGTAAAATAGGCTTTCCATATCCGGAATTTCCGATAATAATAAATTGAGAAC
>DAIQBE010000163.1:0-6600 GCA_036781325.1 Leadbetterella sp.
CTTCATAAAGAGCATTTTTAATAAATGAAATTAAATCGATTTCAGAAATTTCCATATTTTACTTTTCTAATATTCGAAAATTTTAATCTTCCTCTCCAAATCTTCCTCCCCCAATACTTTTCCCAAAAAACAGAGCATTTAAAAATATTTTGTTTGTTCCGTACCAAAATGCCCTAAAATTTGGATTATCTGAAATACTAATAATCTTTCCTGCACCTACCGACTGACCTATTACTGCAGGACTGTTTTTGAATTTTTCTAAATTTTTTGAATGAACATATCCTGCAATTAAAGGAGAAGCACTAAACATTAGTGGAGTATTGTATGGATTTCCGGTGTCTTCGAATACTACATTATTAACTTTAAATATGGGCAATGTACTTTGTTTATAACCAAAACATAGAGGATTTGTGATATCTATTTTTGTTTCTAAAATAGCACCACTAGTAGCCATGGCTCCATCATAAGCAGACTTTTCAACAAAAGGTCTTTTACCTTTCCCATCATTATTGGGTTCTGTTTTTACAGATACCGAACCTATTTTCTTTTGGGAAAGCCAAGTAGCACCGTCACCAAGGGCTATAATAACCCCACCTTTTTGTATAAAACCTTTTATTTTTTCTTCAGATAAATCGGGATATCTCCCTTGGTTTATGATTATATGGGTGTACTTTTCTAGATTCATTCTATTTACTGATGCTACATCCGCATGGCTTAAAGGAAAGTTTACCCTTTGGTCTAACAAATGCCAAATTTCACCTGCATCATTATTGTCAACCCCATCGCCCACTATCATTAAAGCTGCTGGTTTTTCTAAAACTTTAAATTTTTCACTTCCTAAATTTATGCCTTCTACAGTAAGACCTGATTTTAAAGCATAAAAAGTGACCGCATCTCTTTTTGCTAAAGTTTCTAAAAGTGCTTTCGGGTTTTTGTCACGGCATTCTATCTGTATAGTACCATAGCTAAAAGTTTTCAGTTTCCCTTCTATCATAGCCTTAAATGGTTCCATTGCATATTTAAGTTTGTACCCTTTATCTACAAGTTCGTACGCTGCTCTAGGAGCAAAATAACCATCCCATTCAAAAACATATGCATAATTACTTTCTCCAATCACTTTTCCTTCTGGGAAAACGCTTTCTTCGATTTTCTTTCCAGTATTAATATTTAATTTAGATTCTGCAAATGGTACATTCATGCAAAGTGGTAAAGTCCAAGCCGAGATATCGTAAAATGCACTATCTTGGAAAGTGGTTCTTTTTTCAAATAGGGATTTCACTAAACGATGTTTTGCTTGATTCATTGGAACAACAAATGAATTGTCTCTCTCAAAATCTATTAAACTTACTTTTTCGTTTTTTGTAAGGCCATAAACTTCAATTTTGTTTCGAAGTAAAACATTCACCATTTCCCAAACTCTCACAGGATCATTTCCGCCACCAAAAACATAAGCTTTTACCTCATCAGAAGATTTTTCAGAAAAGAAATCTTTCATATGGGTAAGCAGTTCTATTCGCATATTTTTTGAAGCTTGCAAGGTAGAAAGTGTTGCTGAAAACTGGTTTCTAATCGTAAAAGGAAAGCTTAAGGTTCCTAAAGCGGTTTCTTGTAAATGACCCCTAGAAGAAGCTTGTTCAAAGAGAATTCCAATGGCCCCGTTTACATCTGGTAGCGTTGATCCTTTGCCATAATAAAAGTCATCGTAGTTTTCTTTTGTGTAATAAAATGAACCTAATTGATCTAATCCTCGGGCATGAAATTCGCCAATTTTTGCAGTTAATTCTATGTTTCTTAAAGGGGTCATAGGGTGGGTTCTAGCTGGAATGCCCGGCTGAAAAAAGAAGGTAGAGCCACTGCCCATCTCGTGGTGATCAGTTAGAACATTGGGCATCCATTCATAATATTTAACCAATCTACCCTTGCTTTCAGGTAATTGTTGATAGAGCCAGTCACGGTTCATATCAAACCAATAATGATTACTTCTTCCGCCGGGCCAAGTTTCCTTAAACTCTCTAGAATTGGGGTCGGACACTAAATTGGTGCTTTTATTTTGGTTAACCCATGTTGCAAAACGATTTCCTCCATCCGGATTGATGCATGGATCCACTAAGATTATGCATTCATTTAATATAGAGTCTATTTTTGGCCCTTGAGCAGCAGCTAAATGATATATGCTTAATAAAGATGAGTTTAGTCCACTGGGCTCATTGCCATGTACTGAGTAGCCCATCCACACCACTATTGGCATCTTTTTTAAATCTAAAGATCTAGAAAACTCACTTTCAGTCAATTTTAAATGATTAGATTTTATTTCTGCAATATTTTTTAGGTTTTCTGGAGAAGAAACAGTTGCAAGCATTAATTCTCTGTTCTCGTATGATCTGGCATAAATTTCTAGTTTAATACGGTCAGATTGTTTAGCAACTTCTCTAAAATAACCATATACCTCATATGGTGTAACGTGCTGTTCACCAACCTCATATCCTAAATATTGTTTTGGGGTGATAATTGCTTGGTTATAAGTTGTAGTTTTTGGTAAATAATATTCTAGACCATTTTGTGCAAATGAAATAATGGGAATGAAAAAAATAAGAATAATGCTTTTTAGGGGTAGCTTCATAATGGTTTATTGATTTTAAGTGGCGAAATTATAAAAATTAATTGGTTTTATAGAATTAAACTTTTGAATTGTATATTTTTTAGAATTTACTTAAGTAATTATTTATTTTAAATGATTTTTTCAATACTTTTGAATTAAATATTCCCTCTTTTAATATGAAAAAAGTAATTCTTTTATCCCTTTTTATTATAGGGATTTTCTGTCAAGGTTTTTCACAAAAAAAAGCTAAGACTAAGCCTGTTGAAATAGACCGTTTAGATGTTTTAAAAAAGGAAGTCGTTGAAAAAATTGAAAATTCTCAGAAGCTCACTCAGGAAATAAATGATATGCTTTTTAGTTTTGGAGAATTGGGTTTTCAGGAATTTGAAACATCTAAATATTTAACTGCCCTATTAGAAAAAAATGGTTTTACAATAGAAAGAGGAATAGCGAATATTCCAACAGCTTGGATAGCAAGATGGGGAAATGGGAAACCCGTAATTGCAGTAGGATCAGATGTTGATTGTATTCCTAAAGCCTCCCAAAAACCAGGTGTTGCATACAAAGACCCAATAATTGAAGGAGCTCCAGGGCACGGTGAAGGACATAATTCGGGGCAATCTCTCAATATTACTGCTATATTAGCTTTAAAAGAAATAATGGAACGCGAAAAAATACCAGGCACTTTAATGTTATGGCCAGGTGTAGCAGAGGAACAAGTTGGAACTAAAGCAATTTTTGTAAGAGATGGCTATTTTAAAGATGTAGATGCTTGTATTTTTACTCACGTTGGCGATAATTTGGGGGTATCGTGGGGGGATGCTGGAAATACAGGTCTAGTATCGGTTAAATTCAATTTTGAAGGTGCCGCTGCTCATGCAGCAGGAGCACCATGGAGAGGAAGAAGCGCTTTAGATGCGGTAGAATTAATGAATATTGGATGGAATTTTAAAAGAGAACATTTGGAAACCACCCAAAGGTCGCATTATGTTATTTCTGATGGGGGTGACCAACCAAATGTTGTTCCGTCAAAAGCCACTGTTTGGTATTATTTTCGAGAAAGAACTTACCCAAAAATAAAAAATTTGTTTGAAAATGGAATAAAAATAGCGAATGGAGCTGCATTAATGACGGACACAAAATTTACTTATGAAATTTTAGGGAGTGCTTGGCCAGGTCATTTTAATAAGCCCATTGCCGCTGCGGCTTATCAAAATATTAGAAAAGTAGGTTTACCAAAATGGTCGGAAGAGGACCAGCTTTTAGCTAAAGCATCACAATTAGAATTAAAATCAAGCGAAATTAGTGGTTTGGCAACAAAACTTGACACAGTTTCTGAACCAGTTTATTCTCCTTTAGTATTAAGACAAGGTGGCTCAGACGACATTGCAGACATATCATGGTCGATGCCAACAATAGTTTTGAGATATCCTTCTAACATGCCAGGCATGCCAGGGCATCATTGGGCAAACGCTATTACAATGGCTACACCGATTGCTCACAAAGGATGCACCGCCGGAGCCAAAGTAGAGGCCATGACCATTTTGGATTTATTACTAAAGCCTGAAATTTTAAAAGAATCTTGGGAATATTACAACACCGTTCAAACTAAAGAAATAAAATACACGCCATTAATTTCAAAAGATGAGAAACCTGCTATAAAACTTAACAAAGAGATTATGGAAACGTTTAGACCAGAAATGAAAAAGTTTTATTATGATCCATCTAAGTTTTCATCTTATCTAGATCAGCTAGGTATAAAATATCCAACAGTAAGACAAGATCAATTGGATGCTTTGAAAGTAAAGAATTAATTTTTAACGTCTAAACGATTTAAACAAGCTCCATATTTTCATCATAATAACGCCGAAAACCGCCTCCTGGAATATTTTGGTTGACATTTTTGATTGCCCAAGCGTTCTGTCTGTAAAAATTATAGGAACTTCTTTGATTTTAAACTTGTAGAGGTAAGCATTGAATTTCATTTCGATTTGAAAAGCATAACCCACAAACCTTATTTGGTCAAGTGGAATAGTGTTTAAAACTTCTTTAGAATAGCAAATAAAGCCTCCAGTTGGGTCCATAATTGGCATTCCTGTTAAAAACCGAACATAAATTCCTGCACCATAAGACATTAATACACGGCCAATTGGCCAATTAACTACATTAACTCCATTAATATATCTGGAGCCAATTGCCACGTCATTTCCTTCTCGAATACAGGCAAAATAAAGTTTTTCTAAATCTAATGGATTATGAGAAAAGTCAGCATCCATTTCATAAATCAAGTCATAATCTCTCGACAAAGCCCATTTAAAACCATGTATATAGGCTGTTCCTAGGCCCATTTTGCCTTTTCTTTCTTCTAAAAATAAGCGATTGATAAACAAAATTTGAAGTTCTTTTACTTTATCACCCGTTTTATCCGGCGAGCCATCATCTACTATCAAAATATCAAAAACCACGGAAAGGCTAAATACTTTACGTATAATTGCTTCTATGTTTTCAATTTCATTATAGGTTGGAATTATTACCAGATTTTTCATTATTTGGTTTATTTAATGAATCTTTTTCAGCCGTCAATAATTTCTCAGCTTGCTCATATATTTTTAATAAGTCACTTTTGTTTTTTGCATAATAATCGAAACTTTCTACAAAATTTAAAGAGTCTGTTTTGTATTTTTTGAAAACTTTTGCCTCTAAATACTTAAATGCAACTCTTGAAGAATCTATTCCATTAAAACTCATTCTATTAGCTTTAGCTTCTGCATATTGCAATTGTGAAATCAAAATAGCCATAGTTTTTGTATCTAAAATATCACCTTTTGTTTTTTCTTGTTTACAAGAAATAAAGGTAAATAAATAAATAAATAGTATTTTTATGCAAGATTTAATCAAAATATTGTTTTTGAAATTATTAAAGGCAAAAATAGATTAAATTATTACTTTAGTGGCAGAGTATGTCATAAAATTAGTTAAAAATTAAGTGAAAGACATAATTTCAAAACTCAATAAATACGAAATAAAGATCCGAAAAGCTGTCAATTCTCATAGGCATGGCAATTTCAATTCGGTGTTCAAAGGTATAGGTTTGGAGTTTAGTGATTTGAGGACATATCAATATGGCGACGATGTTAGAACCATAGATTGGATTACTACGGCAAAGGGTCATGGTGCCTATGTGAAGATTTTTAAGGAAGAAAAGGAACAAACTGTTTTTTTTATGTTAGACGTTAGTGGTTCCCAGGATGTAGGAAAAGAAGGGATTTTGAAAATTGATACCGCCAAAGAAATATGTGGGGTTTTAGCATTGTCTGCAATTAAGGAAGCCAGCCAAGTGGGTTTGTACTGTTTTTCGGATGAAAAGGAATTGTATTTGAAGCCAGAATCTGGGATGAAGCAGGCTTATGCAATTATTTCTAAAATGTACAGACTGGAAAATAAATCATTAAAAACAAATTTATCTGAAGCTATTGCTTTTTGTTTAAATATAATAAAAAGAAAAAGTGTAATTATCTTAATATCAGATTTTATTGATCAAAATTACGAACATAATTTGAAAGCTTTGGCTAGAAAACATGACTTGGTGGTGCTTCATATTTATGATAAAAGAGAGGTAGGTTTACCAAGCTTAGGCATAGTCCCAGTTTTTGACAAAGAAGCTATGAAAACAGTATGGATAAACACAAGTTCGAGTTTTTTCAAACGGGAACTGAAAGATGTGTTTGAAGATAATAAAGCCAGATTGGAAAAACTTTGTAAGCAAAATAAGGCCACTTATTTGGCTATTGAATCGGGGTCAGATTATGTTAGTAGTCTCATTCAATTATTTAGAATTAGAAAATGAGAATCGTAGTTTTAGTATTAATATTTGGTGTTTTCAGTGCTAAAGGACAAAAACTAAGAGGGGTATTCTTAGAAGATAGTGTTTTGGTAGGATATCCCATAAATTTTGCTTTAATTTTTGAGCCTTGTATCTCCACTAAATCAGAGGTATAAAT
>DAIQBE010000164.1:0-6542 GCA_036781325.1 Leadbetterella sp.
GGAATTTGTAGCTAAAAAGGCATTTTCTAGTCTTAACGAAATAAGAAAACCTGCAGAAGCTAAGGCACCAGCCAGAAACCAAATGCCTTTTAAACGAGAGGTTCCAATTAAAATAAAAAGTAAACCAAAGAGTCCGGAAAAAACCAAGACATAATAAGCAATGGCATTTATTTTAACCAAGGAAGGAATATAGTGTTCTTTAATATACCAAATGGGAGAAGAAGAGGAAAACATCAAATTGCCATCAGTTGAGAAATTTGAACTAATGACCTTTTCCTTCATTTCACTTAAAACATCCCAATGGAGAACATTTTCAAGACCTAAATAATAGGAATATAGGAGATAAAGTAATAATACAAACAAGATGGAAATGCTTATTAAAAAAGGAATTTTTTCCTTGTTTACCCATGTTCTCCAAAAATTTAAATATTCGTTCATGAAAGTTTAGTTTTTTTTTATTTGTATTATTATTGATGGCAAAATAAAAATAAATTCAAAATTCAAAATGCTTAATATGGCTATTTGCTATATTTGTCAAATTTTTACCTTTGATTTTTATTATGACTATACATAAAGAAGGAACGGCCTCCTTAATCATTTCAGCAATTACTCTGGCATTATTATATTCTATTGTAAAACATTTTACGCCCAATCAAGATATTTTACACAACGTAATTTTTGGAATTTGCTTATTCTTTTTTTTGGTAGTTTTGCAATTCTTTCGCAAACCTACAAGAAAAACCCCAATTAATCCAAATCATATTATTGCTCCAGCGGACGGGAAAGTAGTAGTGATTGAAGAAGTAATTGAAACGGAATATTTTAATGGGCCAAGAAGGCAAGTCTCTATATTTATGTCCCCAATAAACGTACACATAAACTTTAATCCTCTTTCTGGAATTGTCTCTTATTTTAAATATCATCCAGGCAAGTACTTGGTTGCATGGCATCCTAAAAGTAGCACAGAAAATGAACGAACTACCGTTGTGACTAAACATGAAAATGGAACGGAGGTTTTGTTTAGACAAATTGCTGGGGCTATGGCCAGAAGAATATGTTGGTATGTGAAAGAGGGGGATATTGTAAAACAAGGTGAGGAGTTTGGCTTTATTAAATTTGGCTCAAGAGTAGATATTTATTTGCCTTTAAATGCTAAAATTTTAGTCAATTTAGAAGATAGACCGGTTGGCGGGGAAACCGTAATTGCCGAATTGGCATAAGAAAGGTTTGGGTATTTTTCTTTACATTCGTTTGAATTAAATGACCTTTTATGCTTCTTCCTTATTTTAACAATAAATATATAGAAGCAGGACTCGATGAGGCCGGCCGAGGCTGTCTGGCAGGCCCAGTGATGGCAGCGGCAGTAATTTTACCTAAAGACTATGAGCATCCTTGGCTCAATGATTCAAAACAATTGAACAAAGACCAAAGACTTGAACTTCGTTCAGAAATAGAAAGCAGTGCATTAGTATGGGCTGTTGCAGAAGCTTCGAATCAAGAAATTGACCAAATCAACATATTAAAAGCAAGCTTTTTAGCAATGCACAGAGCAGTGGATAAAATTTCTGAAAAAATTATACCGGAGCATTTATTGGTTGATGGAAACCGATTTACACCTTATCCACAGATTTTACATACCTGCATCATAAAAGGAGACGCAAAATATTTAGCTATAGCGGCAGCTTCAATTTTGGCAAAAACCTATCGTGACGAACGCATGGAGGTATTGGCCCAAGAGTATCCAAGATATAATTGGCAACAAAACGCGGGTTACCCAACTATATTTCATAGAAAGGCTATTATAGAGTTTGGATATAGCCCTTATCATCGTTTAACTTTTAATGTGAGGGTGTAGTTCCTTGTTATGTAATACAGAAATTTGTTTAATTTGATGCTTCTTTTGGTAGTTGGTAAGGTCAATTCTCTTTGTTATAATTTATGTAAAATTAGATTATGTCACAAGTTAGGACTTATATTTCTAAAGCTTTGAGGATGGTTACTTGTATCAATAATTTTTTCCTACGTTTAAATTAGTTTCGATAACCTATACAATTTTTTTTACTGCATTTCTATCAATGACTTTTACTGCTGTATTTTTTTAAAATAGAACTACTAATCCGTTATTTTACAGGTTTCTTAAACTATGATTTTGACTCTTAATTTCATTATCAATATATTTTAAAAAAACTTTTGAAATAAAAAATCAATTTCTTACCTTTGCAGTCCATTTTGGGCAGCTTGTCTTTTATGGCTTAGTTTTTCTCTGTCTCTTGTCATATTATCAATATGTTAGGCTTCCCCTGAGGAGTAAGAGAAAAACTTCGGAGAATCGGATGAACATTTAAACAGACTTCTTTTGAATGTGACTAAAAAGAGGAAAATTTAGATTGAGTTCGTTAGTTCGTATTTCTCAAAATTTAAAATTTCAAAACAATGGCGAAAGACATCGCAGGATACTTAAAATTACAAGCCAAGGGTGGTCAAGCTAACCCTGCACCTCCGATTGGTCCAGCTTTAGGTTCGAAAGGTATTAATATCATGGAGTTTTGTAAGCAGTTTAATGCTAGAACTCAAGATAAAATGGGCCAAGTGGTACCAGTATTAATTACATATTATACTGATAAATCATTTGAGTTTGTTATTAAAACTGCTCCAACCGCAGTGTTGTTAATCGAAGCATCGAAAGTTAAGAAAGGTTCAGACCAGCCCAATCGTAATAAGGTAGGGTCGGTAACTTGGGATCAAGTTAAAACCATAGCTGAAACTAAAATGCCAGATTTAAATTGCTTCACTATAGAGTCGGCTATGAAGATGATTCAAGGTACAGCTAACAACATGGGCTTAAATATTACAGGTCCAAGTCCTTTTTAATTAATTTAAACAAAATGGGAGTTTTGCCTTGAGCAAGACGTTAATTACCAAAATTATGGCTAGAATAAGCAAAAAAAGAAAAGAGGCTTTATCAAAGTTTGATGCGACAAAATCGTACAGCTTGGTAGAAGCCGCTGAAATCTTGAAACAAATCTCTTACACAAAGTTTGACTCTTCAATTGATATTGATGTTAGATTGGGTGTCGATCCTCGTAAAGCAGATCAAATGGTTCGTGGAGTTGTAGCTCTTCCTCACGGAACCGGTAAAACTGTGCGTGTTTTAGTACTTTGTTCACCTGATAAGGAAGAAGAAGCCAAAGCTGCAGGAGCTGATTTCGTTGGTCTAGATGAGTACATTTCAAAAATCGAAAAAGGTTGGACTGATATCGACGTAATCATTACCATGCCTACTGTTATGGCCAAGTTAGGACGTTTAGGTAAAGTATTGGGCCCTCGTGGTCTTATGCCCAATCCAAAGTCTGGTACTGTAACCTTAGAAGTGGGAAAGGCAGTGAGAGAAGTAAAAGCAGGTAAAATTGACTTTAAAGTTGATAAAACTGGAATTATTCACGCAGGTATTGCAAAGGTTTCTTTCGACGCTAGTAAAATAGCTGACAACGCTAATGAGATTATCCAAACTTTGGTTAAGCTTAAGCCGTCATCAGCAAAAGGCACTTATGTAAAAGGCATTTCATTGTCTAGTACTATGAGTCCTGGAATACAGATTGACAAATCAACTATAATAGGATTGTAATCATGAGAAGAGAAGAAAAAGCAATTATTATTCAAGATCTTAGCGAGAAGTTTGCAAACACTCCTTATTTCTATATCACTGATGCTAGCGGCTTGTCTGTTGCGAAAACCAACAAACTAAGACGTTTATGTTTTGAAAAAGGTATAGAGTATTTAGTAGTGAAAAATACACTGATCGAGAAAGCACTTGAAACCCTCGACACAGATTACACGTCTTTCAACGAGTCAGTACTTAAAGGATTCTCGGGCATAATGTTTCATCCTGAAAATGGCAAAGCAGCAGCTCAGTTAATCAAAGGATTCCTAAAAGAAAACAAAGATTCAATCAAGCTTAAGGGAGCTTCAATAGACGGTGGATTGTTTGTTGGTCACGACCAATTAGACGCTCTGACGAACTTGAAATCTAAAGCTGAAATGATTGGCGAAGTAATCGGACTACTACAGTCGCCTGCTAAAAATGTACTTGGTGCATTGCAGAGTGGTGGTCACAAATTATCTGGCATCCTTAAAACCCTTTCGGAGAAAGAGGCAGCCTAAAAAAATCATTTGGAGATTGCAAGGTGCAGTTTTCCTTAAAAAATTAGTTTAAAACAAAAAAAATATAGAAATGGCAGATTTGAAAGCATTCGCTGAACAATTAGTTAATTTAACTGTTAAAGAAGTAAATGAATTAGCAGCAATTCTTAAGGATGAGTATGGCATTGAGCCTGCAGCCGCTGGTGCTGTAATGGTAGCTGGTCCTGCTGCTGCGGAAGCAGAAGTAGTTGTAGAGCAAACAGCATTTGACGTTATTCTTAAATCAGGTGGAATTAACAAACTACAAGTAGTGAAATTAGTTAAAGACCTTACAGGTTTAGGATTGAAAGAGGCAAAAGAATTAGTAGATTCTTCTCCTAAGCCTTTAAAAGAGGGTATCGCTAAAGACGAAGCTGATGCACTTAAGAAGCAATTAGAAGAAGCAGGTGCTGAAGTAGAAATTAAATAATTTCTATAAAGTATATCAATCAGACTCTGGTCAGAATCTCAGGATTTTGGCCGAGTCTTTTTGTCGTTTTTGAATACCGCACTTATCAACACACATATAACATTTCGATATTTTAAAATATCTATAGAGAATTTTCTCAAAAAAATTTCAATCCGATACACTTCTGTTTTTCGCGGGACAGATGAAAAGGGATTGATAGTTTTTCTTCACTGCGATTTTTTGATATGCCTCTGATCTTCAATAGATTATGCAGCAAGTAATTTAAATTTTTTTGAACATTTTAAACAATTTAAAACCTTGAAATTGACAGAAACCGGAAGGAAGTCCTTTGCAAGCGTTCAGCCCGTTCTTGAATATCCTGATTTTTTGGATATACAATTGCAATCATTTACCGAATTTTTCCAGATTGATACCCCAGCCGAAAGCCGTAGAGCAGAAGGTTTGTATCAAACATTCATGGATAATTTTCCGATTGCCGACTCACGGGAGAACTATGTACTTGAGTTCGTTGATTACACAATCGACCAACCAAAATACTCTGTAGATGAATGTATCGACAGAGGTTTAACCTACTCAGTCCCACTTAAAGCAAAGTTAAGATTGCTTTGTAACGACTCTGATAATGAGGAATTTGAAACCATTGAACAAGAAGTATTCTTGGGGAATATCCCATATATGACTGGTCGTGGTTCATTTGTTATTAATGGTGCTGAGCGAGTTATCGTTTCACAATTGCACCGTTCGCCAGGTGTGTTCTTCTCTATGAGCAAGCACACTAATGGTACTAAATTATACTCTGCTAGGGTAATTCCTATGAAGGGTTCATGGATCGAATTCTCTACAGACGTGAACAACGTTATGTATGCGTACATCGACCGTAAAAAGAAATTCCCAGTAACTACCTTACTTCGTTCCATCGGATACGGTACAGACAAAGATATCTTAGATTTATTTGGTCTTTCTGAAGAAGTAACAGCAACCAAAGAGAATTTAAAAGGAGTAGTGGGTCGTAGATTGGCCGCTAGAGTTCTAAAAACTTGGACTGAAGATTTCGTTGATGAAGACACCGGAGAGGTGGTTTCAATAGACAGAAACGAAATTATTTTAGAAAGAGATTCAGTAATTTCTGAAAATGATTTAGCATTAATTTTAGATACAGAACAAAAATCAATAATTCTTCACAAAGAGGATGCGAATGTTTCTGAATTCAACATTATATACAATACACTACAAAAAGATAGCTCTAACTCTGAAAAAGAGGCAGTGGAGCAAATCTATCGTCAATTAAGAAATACCGAAGCCCCAGATGAGGCAACTGCACGTGAAATCATTCAAGGTTTGTTTTTCTCCGAAAAAAGGTATGACCTTGGCGAAGTAGGTAGATATAGAGTAAACACTAAACTTAATCTTACTACAAGTTTAGAAACTAGGGTTTTAACAAAAGAAGACATTATCTGTATTGTTAAGTACTTAATAGGTCTGATAAACTCGAAGGCAGTTGTCGATGATATTGACCACCTTTCAAACAGACGTGTGCGTACCGTAGGCGAGCAGCTTTCAGGACAGTTTGGGGTAGGATTAGCTCGTATGGCTAGAACTATCAAAGAAAGAATGAACGTTCGTGATAACGAAGATTTTAAGCCTGTTGATTTGATCAACGCTCGTACTTTATCTTCGGTTATTAACTCGTTTTTTGGTACTAACCAACTTTCTCAGTTTATGGATCAAACCAATCCATTGGCTGAAATTACTCACAAGCGTCGTCTTTCAGCGTTAGGGCCAGGTGGGCTTTCTCGTGAAAGAGCGGGTTTTGAGGTTCGTGACGTGCACTATACGCACTATGGACGTTTGTGTACTATTGAAACTCCTGAGGGACCAAACATTGGTTTGATATCTTCATTATGTACTTACGCTAAAATCAACTCCATGGGTT
>DAIQBE010000165.1:0-3524 GCA_036781325.1 Leadbetterella sp.
AACCGAAAACAGATAACAGACAACCGAAAACGGATAACAGATAACCGAAAACAGATAACCAAAAACGGATAACAGACAACCGAAAACGGATAACAGATAACCGAAAACGGATAACAGATAACCGAAAACAGATAACAGATAACCGAAAACGGATAACAGATAACCGAAAATAGATAACCAAAAACGGATAACAGATAACCGAAAACGGATAACAGATAACCGAAAACAGATAACCGAAAACAGACAACCGAAAACAGATAACCGATAACGGACAACCGAAAACAGATAACCGATAACGGACAACCGAAAACAGATAACCGAAAAAAAGAAATGTACTTATTAGGAATTGATATTGGAACATCATCCATCAAAGCATCAGTTGTAGATGTTCAAACAAGACAAGAAATTGCATCGGCAAGCTATCCAGATGTAGAATCTAGCATTTCATCTCCTCAGCAAGGATGGGCTGAACAAGACCCAGAAATGTGGTGGACAAATACCTTAGAAGTAATAAAAAAAATAAATAGTTCAGGCAAATACAATCCTCTTGATATTGTTTCCATTGGTATTTCTTATCAAATGCATGGCTTGGTCATGGTAGATAAGCGCCAAAATGTTTTGCGTCCATCTATTATTTGGTGTGATAGCCGAGCAGTTGAAATAGGGGAGCAGGCGTTTCAAAATATTGGGAAAGAAAAAGCCCTACAACATTTATTGAATTCTCCTGGTAATTTTACTGCTTCAAAATTGGCATGGGTAAAGAAAAATGAACCCGAGGTTTTTGAAAAATGCGACAAAATAATGCTTCCTGGCGATTATGTCGCAATGAAGATGACGGGTGAAATAACCATTTCTAATTCAGGACTGTCAGAGGGAATTTTTTGGGATTTTAAGGATAATGTACTTTCAAAAAGTTTAATGGAAGTCTATGGATTTGATTATTCACTTATTCCTACTATCCAACCAGTTTTTTCTAATCACGGTGTTTTAAGTTCTCATATTTCAGAGCAACTGGGCTTAAAAAAAGGAATTTGCGTTTCATATAAAGCCGGAGATCAGCCAAATAATGCGTTTTCTTTAAATGTGGTAAATCCTGGGGAGATTGCCGCTACCGCAGGCACTTCAGGAGTTGTGTATGCAGTTAGCGACCAAGTAGCGTGCGACCCACTTTCAAGAATCAATTCATTTGCACACGTAAATCACCAAATGAATAATGAAACAAGAATTGGCATTTTGTTGTGCATTAATGGAACTGGAATCTTAAATCGTTGGATAAAAGATACTATTTCTGGTGGTTTAGACTATGTAGAAATGAATAAAAGCGCTGGAAATGTTCCTATTGGGTCAGAGGGATTGGTTGTATTGCCATTTGGAAATGGAGCAGAGCGAATGCTTCAAAATAAAATATTTGGAGGACAATTTTTAAATTTAGATTTTAATACACATTCACAAGCTCATATTTTCAGGGCGTCTCAAGAAGGTATAGCCTTCTCTTTAAAGTATGGTTTTGATTTAATGCAAAATTTAGGGGTGAAGCCTAGCGTAATCCGAGCGGGAGAGGCAAATATGTTTTTAAGTCCTGTTTTTACAGATGCACTGGTGAATGTTACGCAAGTGCCTGTAGAAATGTATGATACCAATGGTGCTAAAGGTGCGGCTTTGGGAGGAGGAATTGGAGCTGGAATCTTTAGTTCAATAAAAGAAGCTATGGAAGGTTTAAAGCTATTAAGGGTTATTGAACCGAATGCTTTATTGAAAAATTCATATCATGATGCGTACAAAAAATGGGTATTAAATCTAAAAATTTAGAAAATCTTAATGTTTAGGTAATATAATACCAATTGGTTTGAAAATTTAAAATTTAGATGACATGATTTCACAATTTGGATTTGTACTTTTATTTTTCATTTCTGGACTTCTATTTGTCCTTGTTTTTTTAGGTGTAGCAAAATTGTTGAGACCTTCGCATCCAAATGCTGAAAAAAATGCCATTTATGAATCTGGGGAAGAAACTATAGGCACTGCCCATGTTTCATTTAATATCCGATTTTATATTGTAGCTTTAATTTTTATACTTTTTGATGTAGAATTGGTGGTTTTGTTTCCTTGGGCTACTGTTTTTGGGGATAAAGCATTGGTAACCGAAACAAAAGGTATTTGGGCACTTTATGCTGGGATTGAGATGGCTATTTTTGTATTTATATTAGCTTTGGGCTTGCTTTATGCTTGGCTTCAAGGGCATTTAGAGTGGATTAGACCCAATCAAAAAGAATCTGATTTTAAGTCTGTTGTTCCTAAAGATTTATATCAAAAAATAAACGAAAAATATTCATGAATTTTGAAAGTTTAGAAGCACATCAGCATATTAAAACGGGGGAAAGTGAAGTTATTTTAACCTCTTTGGATGAGTTAACCAATTGGGCAAGAGCTAATTCACTTTGGCCTTTGGGTTTCGGACTGGCTTGCTGTGCAATAGAAATGATGGCTACTTTTGCTTCTAATTATGATTTAGAAAGATTTGGAATATTCCCTAGAAATTCCCCAAGACAATCAGACCTGATGATAATTTCAGGAACAGTTACTTTTAAAATGGCGGATAGAATTAAAAGGCTATATGAACAAATGGCTGACCCAAAATATGTAATTTCTATGGGGTCATGTTCTAATTGTGGAGGGCCATATTGGGAACATGGCTACCATGTGGTAAAAGGGGTAGATAGAATAATACCAGTAGATGTTTATGTGCCAGGTTGCCCACCAAGGCCTGAGGCACTTTTAGGTGGGATTATTAAACTACAAGAAAAAATAAAGGAACAGAAGTTTTCAGAACTTAATACGAATACCTAAAAATTTTGTCATTAGGTTTAGCCACGCGGTCAGACGACAGTTGGACCCGAAAAAAGAAGTGATAATTCCTCAACAAGCTATTAAGCCAAGCGGTCAGACGATAGCCGGACCCGAAAAAAGCAAGAGATAATTCTTTAAAAAAGCTATTAAGCCAAGCGGTAAGACGACATTCGGACCTGAAAAAAGAAGTGATAATTCCTCAACAAGCTATTAAACCAAGCGGTCAGACGAAAGTCGGACCTGAAAAAGGAATTGTAAATTCCTCAACCAGCTTTTGAGACAAGCGGTCAGACGACAGTCGGACCCGAAAAAAGCAAGTGATAATTCTTTAAAAAGCTTTTACGCCAAGCGGTCAGACGAAAGTCGGACCTGAAAACAGCCAATGACAATTCCTCAACAAGCTTTTAAGCCTAGCGGTCAGACGAAAGTCGGACCTGAAAAAAGGCAATGATAATTCCTCAACAAGCTTTTAAGCCTAGCGGTCAAACGAAAGTCGGACCCGAAAAAAGGAAATGATACTTCCTCAAAAAGCTTTTACGCCAAGCGGTTAGACGAAAGTCGGACCTGAAAAAAGGAAATGATACTTCCTCAAAAAGCTTTTAAGCCAAGCGGTCAGACGAAAGTCGGACCTGAAAAAAGGAAATGATACTTCCTCAAAAAGCTTTTACGCCAAGCGG
>DAIQBE010000165.1:3624-6538 GCA_036781325.1 Leadbetterella sp.
AAAAAAGGAAATGATACTTCCTCAAAAAGCTTTTACGCCAAGCGGTCAGACGACATTCGGACCTGAAAAAAGAAGTGATAATTCCTCAACAAGCTATTAAGCCAAGCGGTCAGACGAAAGTCGGACCTGAAAAAAGGCATTGATATTTCCTCAACAAGTTTATTATAACCCAAGCGGTCAGACGACAGTAGGACCTGAAAAAAGCAAGAGATAATTACTCAAAAAGCTTTTAAGCCAAGAGGTCAGGCAATAGTAGTATCTGAAAGCAATAATATTCACTTTATAATATGTGTTTTACATCAATTCTAATTTTTTTATAAATAAATTCAAATTAGTTTCAGATTTTTTTAATTTTGGAAAAATATTAAATCAATCATGCAATTTTACAAAAACACTATTTATCATGTTTATAATCAAGGAAATAATCAGCAAAGAATATTCTTTGAAAGAAATGACTTCCTTAGGTTTTTAGAAAAAGCCAAGGCTATTATAAAACCAAATTGTGATTTATTAGCCTATTGTTTAATGTCAAACCATTTTCATTTTTTAATTCAAACCAATGAAAAAAGTCTAGAAAACGTAAGGATTGGGAACATAGACTTAATTAAAATAACCAATAGTTTTAGGCTTCTGTTAAGTGAATTTGCAAAGGAGATAAATGTAAAATATCACCGTTCAGGATCTTTATTTCGACAAAAAACGAAATTTAAATTAATAGATAACGGAGATCCAATGTACCTCAAAAACCTAATTAAATATGTATTCTATAATCCTTTGGAGGCGAAATTGGTTTCACATTTAAATGATTGGGAATATAGTTCTTACATTGATATGATTGGTAAAAGAAAGGGTAAACTTTGCGATTTAGATTTATGTAAAGAAATATTTCAAATTTCAAATGAGGAATTGAATGAAATGGGTAAAGGATATGACGATATTTTTTATTTTAAAAACTAAGTTCTTTTTTTAATAATCCAACATACTTTTTAAAATTTCTACTTTTAAAAAATTAAAAAAATTAGATTCAAACTATCGTATGATCACTTGGTTTTAGTCAAAGGTTTAATTTTTTTTGACCAAATATTGTTAATTCTGTCCCGAATCTGCTTCTGTGGTTTAAGTACCTTATTTTAGTCTAGGTCCGCCTATAGTCGGCCTATTCCCTATTAATAAAATTTCTAAAGCGATGAAGTGTAGAATATTTAAGAAGCTAATTAAATTTCTAAAATCCTAATATTCTTAAATGAAACACCTTTCGACCAATCTTGAAGGGCTATTCTGCCAGAAGTACTTTTCCCAAATAATGGGAAATATTTAAATCCACTATTGGCAACCATATTTTTCCAAATGTCAGAGCTTAAATCCTGCTGGGCGGTTAAGATACCGTTTAGAAAAAATTCTATTTTGCCATAATTTTGTACAATTCTTGACTCGTTCCATTGACCAGCTGGCTTTGGTTTTGAGGCATTTTTTTGTGGCATAAATCCATACAAGCATGCTGCCCATTTTGTAGAATCACTCAAGTAATCTTTGCCAATGCCTTCGTGGTCTAGTAATTGATATTCTGGGCCAGATGCCCAAGCTCGGGGAATGGTATCATTTTCGATTACATTAATAAAAACTCCTGAATTTCCAGCAGTTGTTATTTTCCAATCAAATTTAAGTTCAAAATTTTTATATTCTTTATCAGAAATCAAATCGCCATGTTCAACTTGAAAAGTGTCAGGATTACAGAATAGCTCCCCGTTTTTTAATATCCATGCAGATGGAGTATTGCCTTTGTTATATAAATGCCAGCCATTTGTGGTTTTTCCGTCAAACAACAATTGCCATCCCGCTTTTTTTTCAGAATCTGAAAGTTCATTGTTTCCAACTTTTTTTTCAGTGCATGATAAAAAAATATATAATAAAGCAATTAAGCTTAAAATTGAATTTTGATTTTTCTTCATTTGATTTTAAGTTTTCTAATTATTTTTTAGGGAAAAGGATTGTTTATCAGAATACTATGGTTTTCTATTATGGTATTTTAAATGTATTTATTCTTTTTAATTAAAAAAAATTTAACAATTCCAAAGCAATTAAAATCCCATTTATATTTGAGAACTTTGTTTTCAGATTGGTACACCTATTTTTAAATACTTTATTTTTGATTGATTTATAAATCGCCTAAAGTGTTTAAATACTTATTACTTTAAAAGTAATAATTTCAATACTGACACTTCAATAGGTTCACTGGCCTTTCATGATGTCTTCAATTTCTTGAATTGTTTTTGGAATAGGATTTCCAAGTACTTTCGATCCGTTTTCAGTTATTAAGACATCATCTTCAATTCTGATTCCACCAAAATTCTTATATTTTTCAAGGCTTTCATAATTTACAAAATCTATGAATTTTCCTTCTGATTTATACTTTTCTATTAATTCAGGAATGAAATAACACCCAGGTTCTACAGTTATCACAAAGCCCGGCTCGAGTGCTTTTGCTAACCTTAATGATTTTAAACCTAATTGTGTGCTTCTTTCCATGTCTTCAGTATACCCAACAAAGTTCTCGCCTAAATCTTCCATGTCGTGCACATCCATTCCAATCATATGGCCTAGTCCATGTGGCATAAATAGCCCTCCAACTCCTTCTGATAGCATGTCTTCGATATTTCCTTTAACCAAGCCAATATTCTTTAAGCTTTCCAAAAGAATTTTATTGGCATTAATATGAACATCTCGATATGAAATTCCAGATTTCAATAAAGAAATCGAATCCATTTCCATCTTTAAAACAGTTTCATAAATTTCCTTCTGTTGGATGCTAAAAACGCCAGAAACCGGAATAGATCGTGTAATATCACCAGCATATCCAAAGCTGTTTTCGGCTCCAGAATCATTAATTGCGATTTGCCCAGCTAGCATTTTATTG
>DAIQBE010000166.1:0-6534 GCA_036781325.1 Leadbetterella sp.
TATGATATATTAAGACCACAAATTGATAAAAAATTAGAATTAAAAATTAAATTATTTGAAACTGAAAGAAATTATGTTGAATACCCAGCTTAAAGATCAAACTATCGGAGATGACCATATCTTAACAAATATCGCAACTCCCTTAAGGCCGGATGCTTTTGATATGGATGATGACACGAAAATAAAAATTATTCAAAGTCACTTTGCAGATATTATGCATACGCTAGGTTTAGACCTTACAGATGAAAGTCTGAAAGGCACACCAGGAAGAGTTGCTAAAATGTTTGTAAAGGAATTGTTTTCTGGTTTAAATCCAGAAAATATGCCAGCTATGACCTTGTTTGAGAATACTTACAAATATGGAGAAATGTTGGTGGAAAGAAACATCAGTTTTTATTCTAATTGTGAGCATCATTTTGTTCCCATAGTCGGAAAAGTTCATATTGCTTATGTTTCTTCTGGTAAGGTAATCGGACTCTCAAAATTACATAGAATTGTAAATTATTATGCTCGAAGACCTCAAGTACAAGAACGTTTAACCATACAAATTGGCAATGCACTCAAAGTTGCACTTCAAACTGAAGATGTAGCAGTAGTTGTGGATGCTAACCATTTTTGTGTTTCTTCGCGGGGAATAGCTGACCAAACTAGCTCTACAGTTTCTACCTTTTTTGGAGGTATTTTTGATAATGTGCTTAAACGAGAAGAATTTTTGTTGCTAGTTAAATTGAAAGAATAAAAATACAAAAAATAAAGTCAGACTGTGGGAATCTTTAAAATAAACCTGATTAAATTTAAATCAGGTTTTTTTCTGCTCTTTTTATCAACTTCAATATATTGATTTTTCTGATAATTAATTAACTTTTTTTGTCTTATTATTAAAAAAATCTATGCTGATATGTAGCAAAAAAAAAGCGAACTTTTGTTCGCTTTTTGTGACCGTGTAGGGATTCAAACCCCAAACCTTCTCATCCGTAGTGAGACGCTCTATTCAGTTGAGCTACACAGCCAATCCTCTAAGGGAGTGCAAAATTAATAGTTTTTGTTAATTTTTCAAAGCTTTTTGTTAATTTTTTAGATTAGTAATAGCATCAGGATTTATGCTTTGGTAGTATTCTCTTATTTTCAATATAATAGCTAATCCTACTGCAATTTCAGAAGCAGCCACCAACATAATAAAAATTGCAAAAATTTGCCCTTGTTCTGGAATGGTATCGTATTTGCTAAAAACGATAAAATTAATATTTACTGCATTTAGCATTAATTCGACACCCATTAACATTAAGATAAGGTTTTTCTTAGTTATTACTATTGTAAAACCAATTGCAAATAAACTGCAGGAAACTAAGATATAAGGAAGTATACTATTCATTTTTTTTTGCAATAAAAGTAGCACCAATCAATGCCATTAACAATAAAACACCAACTAATTCTAATATAAGAACTGAGTCTGTCATTAAATATAATCCTAAGTTTTTTATATGTTGGTCAGGCTTTAAAGCACTGGTTTTGAATGTTACAGAAGTAACCAATAGCACAATGATTAAACTTAGACAAGTAACTAAAATTAAACTGAATGTAGGGTTTTCATTTTCAATAAATAAACTGTGGTGTTTGGAGTTTTTTTTCGCACTCAGCATTATACCAAATATTAGTAAAACTAAAATGCCACCTATGTAAATCATAATTTGAGCCGCTGCTACAAATTCTGATCCCCCAAAAACAAAAATTCCAGCCACACCCAAAAAGCTTATTAATAAACCAAAAGAAGCATATAATACATTATTGGAAAACAATACATATAATGCCCCACTTAATGTAACCATACAAAAAAATCCAAAAAAAATATTTCCATTTTTTAACTGTTCCAATATTACTTCCATTTAATCTTTAGGTTTGAGTTTAGGAATAAATTTCTTTGGAGGTTCAATTCCTTCCTCTGTTTTTTGAATAGTAGAATTATCGGAAACTGGTTTTTCTTCAAATCTTACCTCTTTTTTTTCTATACCAACAGAACTTTGGGGCTTTAACTTAGGAACAAATATAGGCTTAGCTATTTCTTCTTTTTTAATAGAATCATTAGTTAAAATAGGGTTTTCAGTTTTTATCTCAGAATTGCTAGGTTTTATTAGAGGTTTAAGTTTTGGCTTAAATGCCACCGGTTTAGATTCAGAAACTTCAAGTGTTATATTTTCAAGATGGCTCGAGGGCTGTATTTTAGAGATTATAGCCGAGGTTTCTTTTTTATCTGAATCACTTTCATTCAAATTTTCAGTTTTAGTTTGTGTCAAACTCGGTTTAAACTTGGGTACAAATTTAGGTTTGGTGTCTGATTCAGAAATTTCTTGAGGCTGGATAGTTTTATTTTCTTCGTTAATAGGCATAGCGACCATTTTAGGTTTGAAAATTGGTTTATTCACACCAGATTTTGGACTATTGACCTCTTCTACATCATTTTTTAATTGTTTGCTTGCTTCTTTTTCAGCTAAATATAGTTCATAGAGTTCTCTCTTTTCTTTAGCTTCCTTCTCGCTTAAATTAGCAAACGCAAAATTGAGTTGCGTTATGTCTACCACACTGTAGTCATATTCACTATTCATAGTTAAACACTCTGTAGGACAAACTGTCGTACATAATCCACAAAAGCAACATTTAGCTAAATCAATATTAAATTTTGCAGCATGTAATCTCACAGGAGAGCCATCAGAGGTCGTTCTTATTAATTCAGGAGATTTAATTGCCTCTATTTCAATACAATCGACTGGGCATATTTTTGCGCATTTATCACACACAATACAATCATCAATTTCACAATCTAATTGATATCTTCCGATGTCTGGCACACTAATTTTTTGATGAGGATATTCTAAGGTTACGTAACCTTCATTAATTTTGAAATAATCATCATCTTGAACATTTAAAGGGCCTTTTGTATTTCTTGCAGCCCATAAATGATGTAGTGTAAGGCCTAGGCCTTTCATTGTGGTTTTTATCCCCCTTTTTATATTTGAAAAATAGGTCATTGTGCAAATATAATTGTCTTTTAGATCAAAAATAGTACTTTTGCCATAAAATTAGAGGATAAATACCTTTCAATCAAAAAAATAATGAAGAGTCTTTCCATATCTCTTTCTCCGGAAATCGCATTAAACGATGAAATCTTGAGAATTCATATCTGCAAATTGTTGAATACGCAAGTCAATGATAGAGTAATTGTTCGTAAACTCAAGCAATCTATTGACGCTAGAAAAAAAGAAATAGTGGTTCATTTAGAGCTTTCAGTATATATTAATGAAAGTCCGGAAAATGAAGAAAAATTAAAATTTGAATATAAGCATCTTTCAAACGCAAAATCAGTAATAGTGGTTGGATCAGGACCTGCGGGTCTTTTTGCTGCTTTAAGGTTAATTGAATTGAATGTTAAGCCTATAGTAATAGAAAGGGGAAAAGATGTAAGATCAAGACGAAGAGACATTGCAGCTATTAATAAAGCACATATTGTAAATTCAGATTCTAACTATTGTTTTGGAGAAGGTGGAGCGGGTACGTATAGCGACGGAAAACTTTACACCAGGTCTAAAAAACGAGGGGATATTCGCAGAATTCTTGAGATTTTAGTTGCCCATGGAGCCACAGAGCAAATACTTGTAGACGCTCATCCACATATAGGAACCAATAAACTTCCAGGGGTAGTAGCGGCTCTTCGTGATCAAATTTTGAAAGCAGGAGGTGAAATACATTTTGAAACTAAAGTAGTAGATTTTTTAATAAAATCAGATGAAATTGTTGGAGTGACAATTCAAAATGGAGAAAATATTTTCGGCGAAGGGGTAATTTTAGCTACAGGGCATTCGGCCAGAGATATTTTCGAGTTACTTCTAAAAAAAAGAATTCAAATCGAACCTAAGCCTTTTGCAATGGGGGTTAGAATTGAGCATTCTCAAAGGTTTGTAGATCAATGTCAATATCATAATCCAGAACGGGGTCTATTACCCCCTGCTGCTTACTCTTTGGTTGCACAAACTTATTTTGGAGGAGTTCAGCGAGGAGTTTTTAGTTTTTGTATGTGCCCAGGTGGCTTTATAGTGCCTTCTTCTACAAATCAAAATGAATTGGTGGTAAATGGAATGTCTCCATCCAGAAGAGATTCTGTTTTTGCAAATTCTGGGGTCGTAGTGGCTGTAAATGAAATAGATTGGAAAGAATATGCACATTTTGGACCCTTGGCAGCTTTAGAATATCAAAAACAGGTGGAACAAACAGCATATCAAAAAGTTTGTGAGGCTGAAACTGGCTTACTTAGAAATGGAATTACGCAAACTATGCCTGCTCAAAAAATAAATGATTTTATAAAAAATAAAATTTCAAGCTCTTTAAATCCTACATCGTATCAACCAGGGCTTATTTCCATGAATTTTCACGAAATATTACCCCAAAATATATGCAAACCATTGCAAGAAGGAATAAAAATATTTGGTCAGAAAATGAAAAATTATGATAGCAATTATGGCCAAATGATTGGTATTGAAAGTAGAACATCCTCACCTGTGAGAGTGCCAAGGAATAAAGAAACATTCGAACATATTAGCACTAAGCGATTATATCCTTGTGGAGAAGGTGCTGGCTATGCTGGGGGAATAGTTTCTGCCGCAATGGATGGCGAGCGCTGTGCAGAAGCATTTGTAAATAAATATATGAATTGATTTTTTTAATTTTAAGCTTTCAAAAATTTGATTTTCAAGGATTCTAAAAGATTCAGAATTGAATAAAAAGCTTTTTTGTTTACATAAAAACGCATACCTTTACCAGTAGATTTTAATTGTTTATTTTGCAAAATTGTGACTTTCGACTCCTTCGTAAACAATCTTGATAAAAAATTAGCTTTGCCTCTTCCTGGTCATGAGTCACACAAGAAGATGATGCATTTAGAGCGATTACTAACGAAGATAGAGCCAAATAATTTTACTAGAAAAAGTGCTGTTCTTGTTGTATTTTATCCCGATAATGATCAAATTCATTTGCCGCTTATTTTGAGGCCTGCCTACGACGGGAAACATGGTGGTCAAATGGCTTTGCCAGGTGGGAAAATGGAATTAGTAGATGAAAACTTGACAAGAACTGCGCTAAGAGAAGCTCAAGAAGAGATTGGAATTAAGGCCATTGATGTAAAGATTTTAGGAGAACTTACTGAAATATTTATTCCTGTTAGTAATTTTTCAGTTAAGCCTTTTGTAGGATTTTTAGATTATAAGCCAGATTTCTTTCCTGATCAAAGGGAAGTAGAAAAAATATTCGAAGTTAGTTTCCACAGTTTTGTAAATCAAAAAGAACTAGTTTATAAGCCTATTAAAATAGCTTCAAATTTGGTTGAAGTTCCTGGTTATGAAATTCATGATCAATGGGTTTGGGGAGCTACTGCCTTAATTATTCATGAGTTAATAGAGGTTTTTAACAAAGAACTTTAATGCATTTGATAAATTATTTGTGAAATTTTTGATAATAATTCTACTCCTTCTTTTTCTGATTTCAAATTTTTAGAAAGCAATACCAAAACATATTTTTTCCCATTTGGCAAGTAAATAATTCCAGAATCATGCTGAACTCCCGTTATTGATCCAGTTTTATGTGCAACCACAGTTCCTTTGGGTAATTTTGCTGGAATAATTTCATTAAATTTTTGGTTTTTTAAAATTTCAATCATTTTACTATGATTTTCTTTGGAGAGCATCTGATTTTTAGCCAATTTTTCAAAAATTAAAAGTAAATCATATGCAGTTGTAGTATTATTTAATCCAGCTTTAAAGGCTTTATTGTCTTCAACTCCTCTTAAAACTTGAATATCTTTTGCCCCAATATCTCTCATAGTTTGATTTACATTTTTTGCCCCTACTAATTCAATTAATAGATTTGTGGCCAAATTGCTGCTTACCGTAATCATTTGAAAGACTAAATCGTAAATACTCATTTTTAAACCTAAATTTTTATATATGGTATCATCGCTATCATCTCCCAAATCCATTTTGTAATCGCTTCCATCTACTATACTTTTGAATTTGTTGATAACTAAAACGGAATCTGTTAATTTAAATAGCCCTAATTCTGCTTGCTTAAAAACTTCAATCATCACGGGTGTTTTCATGGTACTTGCTGCATGAAAAGACGTTTTTTCATTTATTAAAATTATCTTTTTGGTGGATAGATTTTTAAATGCGACTGCAAAATCTCCGGTAGTTTTATTTATTTCAGTTTGAATTTCAATTTTTGCTTTATTTACTTTCCTTGCTTTTTGACCAAAGATTTCTGTTATTGGAGTATTAAAGAAGCAGAAAAAAAGAAGACTAATTTTAAATGCTTTCATTTATTGAATTTTTATTTGAACTATTTATATTGATAATGAAAAGAAGAGTAATAAAAAGATAATAATAAAAATTGAGCAGTATATAATTTAAATATAAAACTTAACTTTAATTTTATGAAAAAATTCAACTAAATTTTAATTAACAATGAAAAGTTTTATAGTTTTTGCCCTTATTT
>DAIQBE010000167.1:0-6518 GCA_036781325.1 Leadbetterella sp.
TGATTTCTAATGTCATTTATTATTCTTTGACTTAACCAACCAGCTTGATAGGTATTTAAAAAAGATAAAATGGAGTTAACAACCAATAGCACAATCATTGCTGCCAAAGCAACAGACAACTTATTATAGTTTCCTTCTGCTACTGGCCCATCAATTGTGTATTGAATCAAAAGTGGTAAGATAGGAGTTAAGATAGCCCCCAAAAGAATTAGAAATACCAATAAAAAGAACCTAGTTTTGTAGGGAAGTATAAAACTAAACAACCTTTTAAGCACGGTGCTATCTACTATTTTTAAATCACTACTTTCTATTTTCAAAATTTAATTGTTATATATCTCCAATATCTCACTCTTTTTAAATGATTAATACATTTCAGTATTAATTTAAAAAATATAATAGTTTACAAGCTAAATAAATTTGTATTAAAAACTTAATTTGATACGTTAAAAAAAATCTAACAACTATTTGAATTTAAAATTAACCTTTTTTGAATATCATTTCCTTAGTAAAACCCATTCCATATGCAAAAAGTTGGATAAATGAAGAAGGGATACTGAGTATTCCGACCCAAAAACTTTTGTTTTTTAAACTGGAATCGATAAATATGATAATAAAATAGAATCCAATTAAACAAGAGGAAAGATAAAATAATGATTTTGAAATTAATATTTGAAACAATAAGCTGTAAATAAAAAGCATGAAAAAAAACGGAAACAAATGCACTAGTTTTAATTCATTTGGGAAAAATCGAAAAATATTTATTCTTGCCCTTCCAAAAAAGAATAATTGCTTGTAAAATTGGATAAGGTTAGTTCTCCTTTTGTGGTAAATAAATGCTTTTTCAATTATTTTAACCTTAAATCCAGCCGCAATAATGCGTAAGCTAAATTCAATATCTTCTCCCATTCTAGTAAGGGTATATCCGCCTATAGTTTCCCATACTTTTCTTGAAACACCAAAATTAAAACTTCTGGGATGATACTGTCCACCTAAGTTTTTAGCTTTTCCTCTAGTGCCACCAGTGGTAAAAAAGGAGGTCATTGCATAATTTATTGCTTTTTGAGTTGGAGAAAAGCTTTCATGGGCTGCATCTGGACCACCAAAAGCATCTAGGTATTCCTCATTTAATCTTTCCTCCACTATTTCAAAATAGTTTTTAGGAATAATTGCATCAGAATCGAATTGAATAAAATAATCTCCACTGGCTTTTTCAAATCCAAAATTCCTTGCAAAACCCTGTCCTTGGTTTTCTTTGAAATAGTAATAGATATCTAACCTATTTTTGTATCTTTCCACCACTTCATTGCATTTTAGAATAGACCCGTCCTCTATTACAATAACTTCGAAATTATCATAAATCTGCAAAGTTAGACTTTCTAATAGTTCATTTAGTTCTTCTGGCCGATTAAAAATGGGTATTATTACCGAATACTTACGCATAATTATCAGATATTTCTATCAAACTTTCATGGTTTGCTTTCAAGATTTTCTTGATTATTTTCTTATCTATTTGAGTAGACAAAAATAAAGACTCATATTGTGAAGGTGCTAGATATATCCCTTTATTTAACATAGCATGAAAATATTTCCCAAATAAAGGAATATTACTAGTTTTTGCGGTTTCAAAATCTATGACTTTATTTTTTGTAAAAAAAAGGCTATACATGGAGCCTATCTGGTTTACAGTAAAATTTAAGCCTAGTTCATGAACAGTTTTTTTTATTCCTTCTGAAATAATTTCACCTGTTTCCTCTAATTGTTCATAAATAGATGGATTGTTTTTCAAATGCTTTAGCATTGTTAAGCCTGCAGTCATTGCAATAGGATTTCCAGAAAGTGTACCAGCCTGATACATTGGGCCAGAGGGGGCCACCATTTTCATAATTTCTTTTTTACCACCATATGCTCCTACGGGCATTCCTCCTCCAATTATTTTGCCTAAAGTTGTTAAATCAGGGATTACTCCAAAACGTTGCTGTGCTCCTCCAATCGAAAGTCTAAAGCCAGTCATCACTTCATCAAAGATTAGCACTATATTATGTTTAGTACAAAGTTCTCTTACAAATTCTAAATATCCTGCTTCAGGTAAAACACAACCCATATTTCCAACCACGGGTTCAATAATTAAACCTGCGATTTCTCCTTTATTTAACTCAATTATTTTACTTAAAGCCTCTTTATTGTTAAAAGGCAATGTTAGGGTATCTTTTGCGGTGGCTAAAGTTACTCCTGGGCTATCTGGAGTTCCCAGACTAGCAGCACCACTTCCCGCTGAAATAAGAAAAGCATCGCCGTGGCCATGATAACAACCTTCAAATTTTATAATTTTGTCTTTACCGGTATATGCTCTTGCAAGCCTTATTGCTGACATTGTTGCCTCTGTTCCAGAATTTACCATTCTAACCATCTCTATAGAAGGAACAAGTTCTGAAATAAGCTTTGCCATTTCCACTTCTTTTCTTGTTGGAGCCCCAAAGGAGAAAGAAGATTTAATTGATTTTCTAACTTCATTTTCAACTGGCTTGAAGGCATGACCTAATATCATTGGTCCCCAAGAGTTTATCATATCTACATATTTATTGTTGTCTTCATCAATAAGATATGCACCCTTGGCTCTTTTGATAAATCTTGGGTTTCCACCTACCGATTTAAATGCCCTCACAGGAGAATTCACACCTCCAGGTATATATTCCTGGGCTATTTGAAATAACGAATTACTTAATTTATTTTTCATTTTTTACCTAAATACCTCCTCAAAATTCTCTCCATTAAAAGTCACTATTGGAACAATCTTATTTTCATTTGGTCTACCACTAAAATCAAAACCACTTTGTAGGTAATCGTCTGTATAAGGCCCACTTTCGATATTCAATTTAAATATATCTTTTCCATCTTTTAACATTCTAGAAAAATAAAGTACCATATCATATCCCACATAATTATAATATGAAGAAGAAGCATTCATTGTCAAAGTATAGTTCTTTTTAAATTCTTCAACACTTGCTTTTGATTCATTGACATATTCAGGATATATGATAGCTACATTTTGTTTAAAGCTACTTTTTGTGACATTTTCCCAATTAAAAGATGTGGCGGTACACATCACTTGACTAAAGATTTTGTTTCGTTCAAGGTTTTGTAAAAATTTTGTTCCTAAATTCATATCTACCACCAAAAATATATGGCCTTTTTCAGGTGCTATTTTAATATTAGCCCCTGTAAATTTTTTAAGAATACTAATTTTATACCCTAATTTTATAGCTTCTTCTTGATAAGAAATGGCAAATAAGGAGTCTTTTTTCCCTGTCCCAAAATATATACTAACTGTTTTATCTAATTGTTTTTTTTGTGTAAATTCTAAAGATTTTTTAGCTTGCTGAGTATAAGAAGGCTGAACTAAAAATATTTGCCTATCTTTTTTTAAAAGTTCCAAGTTGTTAGAAAGAGGATGTACCTGAATTATTTTATTAGAATGAGCAAAATCATTAGCTAATACGTTTGGTTCTGAATATAATGGACCAACAAATACATCCATTTTATTTAATTCTCCAGTTTTTTCAAATTTCAAAAAATCAGTTTTTGATTTTTGAATATCAAATGCATAAACATTAGTTTTAATTCCTTCCAAAGCTAATTTATTTACTGCCATTTTCATCCCCATAAAAATATCGTAACTATACCTGTTACTTGTTTTTCCAATCTCTGATTTGGTTTCTGAGATATTAAAAGGCAATAATACCGCAAAATTTATGGTTTCAATCTTATCTTCATTTAAAGCAACTTTTTTAGAAGATTTACTTTCTTTGTTATTAATATCTTTAAATTTAAAACGATTTGTTAACATATCAGATAATTCTAAATCATCTTTTGAATTATATCTGTTAGATTGAATATATTTAACAATGCTTAGGGCAATTATTTGTTGGGTAGGAAACTTAAAATATAAGTCTTTAAGATTTGATATACTTTGAATTTTAGGAATATAGTGATTTAACATCCTATTTTTTAAATCATTAAAAGCAGGATCGTTTATTAACTCAATATTTTTTAAAGCTTCTTCGAAATAATTTTCTGAAAAATTTAAATCTGCATAGTTGATTCGAGCTTCATTAATTTTATCCCAATCATTAAAATTTTCGAATAATTGTCTAAAAATCACCCGACTTTGATAATTATTTCCTCTATTTCTAGATGATAAAGCTGAATAAAAATAAGAAAAAGGGACAATTGGATTAGAATAAGAGTTAGAGCATAGCGGGGCTAATTTTTGGCTTGCTTCTTCGTATTGACTATTTGCAAATAATTGTACAGCCTTTTTATATTCAACAAGGTAAGTTTGGTCATCAATTTGACCAGAAGCTTTTAAAACAGTAAAAAAAAGAATAATTAACCCTTTTTTCATTTTTTTGTTTACTTATTTGAAAATAAAAAGAATATTGCTCTACAAATTTATGGATTGCAGAGCAATTTCTTATTTCTTTTTTGGAGATTTCTTTCGTTCTTCACTTTGTTTTTTCAACTCTTCAGAAGCTTGTAACTGTTTTTGAATAAAATCGCCAAATTTGTTCTTCTTCTGAGGCTTAGTATGAAAATTCCTTCTATTGGTTTCTAAAATTGCCATTATTTTTTCTTCATCTATGAATTTTCTAACTATCAATTGTTGAGCAATTGTAACTAAATTAGAAACTAAATAATAAAAACTTAATGCCGCTGGAAAGCTGTTTAATACAAAAAAGAATACCAATGGGAAAATGTATGACAATTTTTTCATGTCAATAGGACCCGGTTGATCTGGAGTTATCTGGTTATTGTAATAGGTAAACGCCAAACTAGATAAAGTCATTAAAACAACAAACAAGCTTATGTGATTACCAATTATAGGTAAAGTTGTAGCCCAACTTATGGGTGCGTCATAGGTTGATAAGTCATGCGACCACAAAAATTCTTTTTGTCTAAACATAGACATGTTTGGAAACAAAAAGAAGACTGACATTAATATTGGCATTTGTAACAACAAGGGTACACAACCACTCAGAGGGCTAACACCAACTTGTTTGTATAAAGTCATCGTTTCCTGTTGTACTTTAACTGCATCATCGCCAACTTTTTCTTTTATTGCGGCAATTTCTGGAGCCAACAATCTCATTTTTGCAGAACTAACATACGACTTGTAAATTAGAGGGGTTAGTGTTATTTTTATTATTAAAACAACAAGAATAATCAGTAAGCCATAATTGCCAATAAACGACTCTACCCAATTAAAAAGAGGTACGAAAACATATAAATTTATGGGTTTAACAATATCATAGCCTAGGTATAAGTTCTGTTGAAATCCTTCGGAAACGCTTTTTAATTGATTTAATTCATTTGGGCCAAAAAATAATTTGAAAGTCAAATCTCCTTTCGTTAGTTGGTCAAAAGGTAATTGAGTTTTTACATTGGCTGTTTTTACAACAGAACTATCAATTGGAGGAGTTAGTAGGTTAAAATCTGTGTTTTCAAAAAAGGAATTTTGATTAACTATTCCAGTTGTAAAATATTTTTGCTTAAATGAAAACCATTTAATTGGCTGTTCTGCTTTTTCGGATTCGTCACTGACACCACCAAAGCCTATATCTTCAAAATTTCCTTCTTTGTCATAGTAATTTATTTGTGCCGATTTTCTGTTTTCTGTTATATCATTTTCTAAAACTTCCAATTGATTAGTCCAAACTAATTGGGTAGGGGCATTTAAAAATTGACCTCCAGAATTATTAATTTTAATAGATTCTTCGATTACAAATCCTTTATTTGAAAGTTTAAATTTCTTTTCTATGGATGAGCCTAGCCCTAGGTCTGATTTAAAAATGATTTCACCATTTCCTTTTGTTTTTACAAATTGGTTTTGAGAATTGGTTTCAAAAGGTATCTTGTTTAAATCTATTGTTCCTTTAATTGTTTGAGTTAAAAGCGAAATATAAGATTTATCAGCATCAAACAACACCATTGGTTGATTTGAATTGTTTGTGTAATCTTTATACGTTTTAAATTTTTTTAGTATAACTTTCTTTAGTGTTCCTCCATTTGTTGAAAAAGTGGCTTTAATATCCTCATTTTCTAATTCAATATTTTTCTCAATTGCAGTTAAATTAGAGTCTAATAAAACTAAAGGGGCATTTGTTTTTGGAACTATTTGGGATTTAGGAACCTGAACTATTGTTTCATTCTTTTTATTTTCTATTTCCGCTGGCTTTGTTGGTTCGTAAAAATACATGTATGATCCATACATAAGAAACAATAACACAAAACCAATGATATAATTCTTATCAAACCTGGTGAGAAAGTTGCGGCAGATGGAATAATTGCAGATGGAGAAAGTTATCTGAATGAATCTATGCTCACCGGCGAATCAAAACCGGTGGAAAAAGGTAAAGGAGATAAAGTAATTGCTGGTTCTATAAATGGTAATGGCGCAATCAGAATAACTGTATCTCATGGAGCAAAGGATTCTTATCTGTCACAGGTGATTAAACTTGTTC
>DAIQBE010000168.1:0-6507 GCA_036781325.1 Leadbetterella sp.
GCCTATACGTAATCCAGCATTAAATTGGTCAAAGGCACAAGACGGAAGTATTAAGGCTACTGAATATCAAGGACTACATACCGTTGATGAAATTGTGCACGTCTATAATCCTATAAATGGGTGGTTACAAAATTGTAACTCTACTCCGTTTACCGCAGCCGGCGAAAATAGTCCATCTAAACTATCTTATCCACCGTATATGGCACCTGATGGAGAAAATTTTAGAGGCATAAATGCCGTTAGGCTTTTGAAAGATGCCAAAGAAATGGATATAGATAAATTAATAAAATTGGGGTATGATAACTATTTGCCTGCATTTGAAATATTGATTCCAGGTTTAGTGTTGTCAGCAAAAAATATTGAAAATGCGGACTTAAAAGAGGCAATCGCATACTTAGCAAATTGGGATTATAGAGTGAATGAAAATTCGGTAGAAGCCACTTTGGCAATTGAATGGGCTCAGAAGTTAAGTGCTTCCATTAGAAAAATTTATGTAGATGAAGGGGAGTCTGATCAAATTCAAAACACAAAGATGTTTGTTAAGAAAGCCACAGCAGACGAATTGTTAAAACCCTTACAAGAAGTAATTTACAAGTTGAAAAATAATTTTGGAACCTGGAAAGTAGCATGGGGTGATATAAATAGATTTCAAAGACTAAATAACCAAATGCCTTCTGAATTTGATGATGCTTCCCCTAGCTTAGCAGTTGGTAATGCCTCAGCCCTTTGGGGATGTTTACCTTCTTTTAATAGTAGTTATTATAAAACTTCAAAAAAACGCTATGGCTATAGTGGAAATAGTTTTGTTTGTGCAGTTGAATTTGGAGAAAAAGTAAAGGCCAAGTCCATTTTGGCAGGAGGCAATAGTGGGGATGTAAACTCTAAATATTTCAATAATCAGGGTGAGATGTTTACGAAAGGGAAGTTTAAAGATGTATTTTTTTATGATGAAGATATTAAAAAAAATGCCTTA
This sequence comes from Leadbetterella sp., assembly GCA_036781325.1. Lineage (GTDB taxonomy): Bacteria > Bacteroidota > Bacteroidia > Cytophagales > Spirosomataceae > Leadbetterella. The sequence goes on from DAIQBE010000168.1 coordinate 974, forward strand.
AAGACGTATAATCCTTGAGAACGATGGTATAAATGATTAAATAAATGAATAGGAATTTTGATATGCAGATATTCCTATTTTTTGTTTTTTAAAATCACTTTTTTTTAGTTATATATGAAAATTGTAAAAAAGATAAACTTTTTTGTCTTTTTATATTTGCTATCGACTTGCAGTTTTGGTCAATTAATAATTGCCAGCAAGACATTGGTTTGTCCCAATGAACCTACCGTTTTAAAAATAAATGATAATGCTTTACAAGAAGATAAATTTTGTGTTACTAAAATAGGCGAAAGGTTTGGATTGCATTATTTTAAAACATGCAAACAGGTTACGGTAGAAGAAGCCATCTTAATGGCCAAAATAATGAATGGCTTTTTAGCAACAGCCAATGATGATAGTAAAAATGATTATCTCTTCAATCGTTTACCTAATGATATTCATTGGATTGGTTATTTTCAAAATCCAAAATCAAAAAGTTTCAAAGATCCACCAGACCCAAACTCTGGATTTGAATGGATGAGTAAAGAGCCACTTTCCAAGCCCTATTGGGTAGAAGGAGAGCCCAATAATTATGAAGATGTGTCGCCAGGAAGATATGTTATTCAAGGATGCAGAAGAGATCCAAGATGGTGCGACGAAAATGGGGAAAAGAAATATGTAGGCTTAATTGAGAGTAAATCTGCGGATATACCCATAATTAATGCCCCAAGAATACTGTGGGAGACTGGTGAAACCACGCAAAGCATTACTGTTAGACCACCAAAATCTCGATATTATAGAGTAACTATTTTTTATAACACACGCTCTATAACAGACTCAATTTTAATAGAAACCCCTGAAATAAATGCTCAATTTTCAAAACCAGGTGGTTGTAACCCTTATAAATGGAAGCCAGAGCTTATCACAAATGCTACATTAAATTCTCTAGATATTTCTTGGACTTTTGGAGATTCTATAAAAAATGGAATGCTAAAGCCAGAATTTCTATCTAAATCAAATGGATTTATAACAGGGAAAGTCAAAGTCACTTCTAAAGAATGTGGATTTGTTCTACTTGAAAAAACGGAGAGATTTGAGCTTTATCCTATGAAATCCCAAGAATTAATATCCAAAGAAGTAAGGCTAAATCAAGAAGTTCAAATCAAACCTTATAATGAAGGGCCATTCACCTATTCTTGGACACAAGAAAAGGGTTTATCAGATTCCAAAGCTTTTAGCCCAATTTTTAACGCCGAAGAAAATATTATTTATAAAGTAAAGATTTTAGATGATTTTGGCTGTTCGGTTACAGAAGAATTTGAATTCACAATTGATCCTGATTTATTAATTTTTGTTCCTGAAATATTTACTCCGAACGGCGATGGCAAAAATGATTTTTTTGAATTTAAATTAATCGATGGCTTTTATGGAAAAGTGCATGCTTTGGAGATTTATAATAAATGGGGTGAATTGATATTCAAAAGCGTATTGGATAATTTTAAATGGGATGGCTACTTTAGTGGAAAACCTTTGCCTGTTGATCAATATTCCTATAAAATTTCTTATGAAATATTGAATAAGAAATACAATAAAATGGGGAATGTTTTTCTTTTAAGATAATTATTGATTTGCAAATTTCAAAACTTCTTCTACGAACTTCAAGGGTTGGGTAGCATGAATCCAATGATTTGCTCCTTCAATTGTAACTAGCTCAGCGTTAATAAAGTAGAATTTAAATTCTGCAAAGTCTTGCTCAGTTACATAGCTAGATTCAGATCCTCGAAGTAGCAATGCGGGGCTACTATTTTTTTTTGTAAATTTAATTTCTGAGCCTACTTGATATATTTCGCGGCTTATTACAGGGATATTTATTCTCCAATCAAAGCCCCCATCCTCATTTCTAAACAAATTCTTCAGAATAAATTGTCGTTCTCCAAAATCTGAAACGTAGTTTGCAAAAATATCTTCAGCATCTTTTCTGCTGTTAATTTTCTTGAGGTCTATGGCAGACAAGCCGTTTAGTATATGTGAATGATGGGTAGGGTAAAATCTAGGGGCTATATCCACTACTATTATCTTTTGATAATTGGTATACTTCTCAGCAAAATTCATCACAGTTTTTCCACCCATAGAATGACCTAATAGAATAGGATGAAGTAAGTTTTTCTCATTTAGGTATTCATTTAAATCCTCAGCCATTAAATCATAATTAAATTCATCAGACCGTGGAGATTGTCCATGATTTCTCGCATCCAGCATATGTACTTCAAAACCAGCCTCTGCTATTTTTTTGCACACGGTAAATAGGTTGTCTGAAGATCCAAAAACTCCGTGCAATACCACCAATGGTTTTCCAATACCTACTATTCTTGAAAAAAGTTTCATCTTTAAAATTTTTACAAAAATACGTACGATTTTAAAAGTATACTTTTTTGAATCTAAAAACTTTTTCTCAGCCAATTTCAAAACATTTTTCTATCCGTTCATCACAAATTCTTTGATTACTATATAATTTTTTCTTCTTTTTGTGGTTAGTTTAAAAAAACTTAAAATTTCCTTAAAATGGATGTTTTTAATTGGCTTAAAAGCCTTTTGCCCAATAAGAAACAAGATGATTCAGAAATGAATCTGAATTTGTCTCCTCAAATAGTTAATAACCAGATTCCAGAGCTGAAATCTGAGTTTGAACATAGTGAAAATATTCCTTTTCCCCATTGGTTGAGCAACGAAGATGCCTTACGAGACGAGGGTGTAATTTTTGGGCTTTCAGAAACTAAACCCGAAGAAAAAGTAAAGATTATCGCCTCCATATTTGAGCAAAAATTATCTTTTTATCAAAAGAAAAAAGAAGAATTATCAGAAAAAATTGGAGAAATAAATCTGTTTATTGAAAAAAATCATGAAGATTTGGCTGCTCTACAACTCAAATCTACTTCGGCAGTAGAAAAAGAGTTATTAGAAGAAAATTTGATAAGAGTAGGGGTAGGATTGGCTATCTCAATAGGAATGTGTTTTGGAAACTTTTTTTTAATTGATTTTAGTTTAGCACAAGGTTTTCCACAAAACCACCAATGGATTTCTTATGGTGTTTTTTTAACAGGAATGTTTAGCTTGTTTAATCCACTATCTGTTTTGCACAGTGAAAGTTCAAAAGTGACTTGGAAAACAGTTGTAGAAGAATTTGGAATACCCTTTTCTGCATCCTTGTTTGTTTTTGTTCAAGTTGTTGAAAATCAGCCTATTTTTAAATCTATTGCCTTGCTTTTGTTTGTTTTTTTTATGTTTCTAGTTTCTGGAAAAATACTTTTGAGCAGCATTTCCAAACTTAAATCAGAAATAAGAATTTTATCTAAGAATTTAGAAATCAAAGCGAATAAAAAATTAGTAAATACCATTTGGAAAGAAGAAAAAGTAGATTTTGAAAAGAAAATTGAAGATCTTAGAATTGAAAAATGGAGGATTCTGCCAGAATTAAATCATACCGAAGCTGAAATTGATAAGATAAATAGTGAAAAGGATGCTTTAATTAATGTTTTCTATAGCGAATACAATCTTGCAAAATCATACAAGAATAAATTGAGTGGCAATCAAATAAAAAATATTTTGGGATAATGAAAATTGAAAACAGCACGGAAGATTTCGACAAAGGGTTTGATAACGGACTAGACAATATAGAAAGAGGAAATTATGAAAGCTTTCTTTCAAGTCAAGTAAATTTGGAATGGTTGCTTTCAAACAAAGAGCAAATAACTTCAGATTTGGTGGAAACCAAAAATGAGTTGCAGCTTACCAAATCAAATAAATTGGAGGTTTTTAAGCAACAACAAGTCCTAAAATCTCAATTTGAGGAGCAAAGTTATTTAATAGCCCAAATGGAGAATACTATTGAATCGAAAAAACAAAAAATTGATAAAATTCTAAATGAGAAGAAAGAAAATAGTACTTTTTATCCTTTTTTAGCTGGAATACTTTATTTAGCTGCTGGAATTACATTTATTTTAGGTGATTTAATTATCTCTCATGAAATAGTAGCTTATGCCTTAAATATTAGAAATACATACGAAGCTTGGGCTTTTGCTTGTGGTTTGGCTGGCGTTTCAATTTTGTTAAAACCTGCTTATGAAAGATTGGTAGAGCAGCCCTATTTAAAAGAGTATGGTCCAAAAACTAAAAAAATCTATGGTTATTTTCAGATTGCACTAGTTGTAATTTCAATTGGTACGCTGTCTATTTTAGGTTGGTTTAGATATGAGGCATATAAAACTGACAAACTGAAAGAAGGAATAAATAGGCAGATAAAATCTCTTCAATTAGAGTCCACACCTTTGGTTCAAACAGGACAAACCTTCGAAAATCCTGCTTTAACTATGAAAATTGAACAAAAATTGAAAGAATATGACCTATTAAACCAAAAGTTGGTAAATAGCCCATGGGCATTGCTTTCATTTGTGTTAAGTGGTGTTCTTTTTGCAATTGCCGGTGCTATATGTCTGGGTATTTCATTCCCCATTTTGCACGTTTATTGGAAGCGATGGTTTCAACAAAATCCTTCTAACTTTTTTGATAAACGAGCTATAAAAAAGCACACAAAGGTATTAAATCAAGCCAAAAAACCATGGTTTGTTGCAAAATCTGCATTAGAATTTGAAGAAAATAAATTGAGTCTATTTTCTGATAGTGTGGTACTTACAGATAAAATTGCTAGGCTTGAAATGGAATTGTCAGCCATAAATGAGAAAATAAAGTTAGCTATAGAGTCTGCAAGAGTAAGTTCCTATAGCGAAGGGTATGAAAGTGGCTATAACAATAGAAATCAAATGAGTAATGAAGAATTTGAAGCCTATAGGACCAAGAATATTGAAAATCAACAAGCTAATAAGCTTGAAGGGAATGATAAAGCTATTAGGAGTTACAGAACTAATGGACTTAGGCCACATCAAGCTCTTCGAAAAGCAATTTCCGAAGGATTCAATGAAAATTAAGCTTAATAATATCAATTCTTTTTGCCAATTTTGTCCCTTTAAATTTCCTCTTGTTTCGCAGGGGCAATTGAGTGTGAAAAAATAGAAAGAAAATTGAATTTTCTTGAAAATTTGAAAAGAATGCAGTTAAATGTTATAAAAATTGGTGGCAACGTAATTGATAATCCTAAAAAGCTTTCATCTTTTTTAGACGACTTTTCAAATTTAATCGGATTAAAAATTTTGGTGCACGGTGGAGGTAAAATAGCCACAAAAGTTGCAGAAAAGCTGGGTATTGAAACCCAAATGGTGGAAGGTAGAAGGGTAACAGATGCTGCTATGGTGGACGTAGTCACTATGGTATATGGTGGCTTAGTAAATAAGCAAATTGTAGCGAAACTTCAATCAAAAAATTGTAATGCTATTGGGCTTACAGGGGCTGATGGAAAATCTGTTTTGGCTGAAAAACGACCTGTGGGACTTATTGACTATGGGTTTGTTGGAGATATAAAATCAGTAAATTATAATTTTATTAAATCTATTTTAGATCAACAGGTTACGCCAGTTTTTGCTCCTTTAACATTTAATTTGAAT
>DAIQBE010000169.1:0-6505 GCA_036781325.1 Leadbetterella sp.
ATAAGGCAGTTCTCTGCAAGATTCCTGAAGCAATTTTACTTCATCCATAAAATTTTCTTTTGACGAATCTGGAAGAAAATCAGAGGGTTGCCAATTTTTATCTATAGGATTTAAATATTCATCAACAATAGAATCCATCTTTTCGCCGATAAAATTCATAACCTCAATACGTGAGAGGGGAAGTTTCATTTGTTTATATTTTTTAGAATCAAGAACAAAAGTAAGAATAAAATCCATACCAATTACCTTAAAGAATTTTCAGTTTTATAAATTAAGGTCTTAACTTTGCATTTAAATCATTAAAAGTATTGAATGAAAAAAATCATAGATTACCTACTATCAAGCGTTTTTTTGTTATATTTCGGTGCACTATTAGTAATTTTTCATCCCATTCAATTTATTGTTTATAATCTTTTTGGTCAAAAAGCACATCAAAAAATTGTAAATTCTTTGAATTTTTTTATTGTAAAAGGCTGGATATTTACTGGATCCACAAGCTCTTTTTCGCAGGCAGTTCCTTTATCTACTGAAAAAACAATAATATTCATTGCAAATCATCAAAGCGTCTTTGATATTCCTGGTATAATTTGGGCATTTAGAAAGCATACGCCTTTATTTATTTCCAAAAAAGAATTATCTAAAGGAATACCGAGTATTTCTTATAATTTAAGGATCGGAAAAGCAGCATTAATTGACCGAAAAGATCCTAAACAAGCTATTGGTGAAATAATTAGATTTGCAAAGTATATTTTTGAAAACAATTATTCTGGTGTTATTTTTCCAGAAGGAACTCGATCAAGAGATGGTAAATTAAAACCTTTTGCAGTTGGCGGGGTAGCCACTTTAATAAAAAAATGCCCGGGTGCCGAAATTGTACCAATAGCAATAATTAATACTGGAAAATTTAATCCAAAAGGCATTTTTCCTTTAACAAGTTTTACTAAAATGTCATGGCATACTTTATTGCCAATAAGTCCAATAGGAAAAACTGCAGAAGAAATAGTAAATGAAGCAGAAAATCAAATTAAGAATCATTTAATTGCTAAAGGTGTTTATTAATTTAAACATAAGATTAAAAACCAAAACCTTATTCTACCTTTTATTTTGAAAAACCATTTATTAAACTGTATTTTGTATAATTAATGATTTATTTTCTATGAATTATAAAGTTAACGAATCCGGAGAATTTAGATATATCGACGAAGGAGCTGGGCAACCATTGGTAATATTGCATGGTTTATTTGGAGCTCTTAGCAATTTTGATGAGGTAATTGAAGGCTTTAGAAATAAATGCAGAATAATTATCCCTGTCATGCCAATTTATGACATGCCAATGCGAGAAGCAAGTTTAGAAGGTTTAATGGCTTTTATTGAGCGTTTTATAGCTTTCAAAAACTTAGAAAATATTATCTTGCTCGGTAACTCCTTGGGCGGTCATGTAGGATTACTTTATACTTTAGCACATCAAAAAAACGTTAAAGCATTAATTTTAACTGGTAGCTCAGGCCTTTTTGAAAATACCATGGGTGGCTCATTTCCAAAAAGAGGAAACTATGCATATATTAAAGAAAGGGTGGAATACACATTTTACAAACCTGAAACAGCCACAAAAGAACTTTTAGATGAAGTATTTGAAATTACTTCCAGTATCCCTAAATGTATGAATATTGTGCAAATAGCAAAATCGGCTCAGAGACACAATATGGCAAAAGAAATTAGTGCAATTTTAGTACCTACATGTTTAATTTGGGGATTAAATGATACAATTACTCCGCCGCATGTTGGCCATGAATTTAATAGATTAATGCCAAATTCCGAATTACATTTTATTGATAAGTGTTGTCATGCTCCAATGATGGAACAACCGGAAGAATTTAAAAACGCTATGGAGCCATTTTTGGATAGGATATTAAAGGAAAATCTAGTTTTAAATTAAAATTGAATGATAGCTAAAGATTTAATAGACAGTAATATACCTACTTTAAATTCCAAAGATAATGTAGATAGGGCTCTTCAAATAATGAATGACTTAAGAATTGCTCAGTTGCCGTTTGTTAAAGAAAATCAATTTGAAGGGGTTTTTTCTGAGGATTTTCTTTTAAATTTTGATTTTGATACACTTCTTTCTGAATTACCTTCTATAAAAGAAGAAATCAGTATAAAACCTTATACTCCGATTTTAGAGGTTATTAAATCTTTTGAAAATGCTCAAACTGAAATCTTACCCGTAATTAACGACCAAAATTTATTTGAGGGAATTATCGAAAAAAAACATGCCTATCAAAGTTTTGTGAAACAATTATCTTTAAATGAACCCGGCGGAATAATTGAAATTAACTTAGCCAATAGAGACTATTCACTTCATGAAATCTCTCGTATAATTGAAAACGAAAATGCAAAAATCACTTGTTTGTACTTTTCTAAATCCAATATTGAAATTAACAATAATGTTTTATTAACTATTAAACTTGATATTTCTCAAATTAGTAATGTTGTAAATTCTTTGGGTAGATATGGCTTTGAGGTAACTGCTTATTATGCCACTGAGCCAGTAGCTAACCTCGAAAAAGATCGATATGAACTATTAATGAAGTATTTAAGTATTTGATTATTTTAATTTCACAATAATATGAAATTTGTAATTCACGGTAGGATATTTAAACCTGAATCAATCGGAAATATTCAAGAAATATTCGATGTTTTAAACCAAAACAATATTGAATTCCAAATTTCAAACTCTTTTGAAGAAATCTTAATTGCATCTGACATAAATCTACACCAGCATAAAACCTTTTTTAATAATTCAGAAATTTTTGATGCAGATATAGCCCTAAGTTTAGGTGGAGATGGTTCATTTTTAGAAACTTTGGGTCTTGTAGCCAACAAAGAGATTCCTATCCTAGGTATAAATTTTGGAAGATTAGGTTTTTTAACTGACATAGAACCTCAGAATATTAAGGAAACAATTTCTAAAATTCTTTCAAAAAAGTATACTGTTGATGAAAGAATAATGGTACATCTTGAAACGGAAAAACCAATTTTTGAATCAGGCATGAATTTTGCTCTCAATGAAATAGCTATTTCAAAAACTGATACTTCGTCAATGATAGTCATTCATACTTATATTGATGGAGAGTTTTTAAATAGTTATTGGGCAGATGGAGTAATGGTGGCAACCCCTACAGGTTCTACAGGTTATAACCTAAGTTGTGGCGGACCTTTAGTAATGCCTCATTCTGAAAATTTTATTATTACTCCAATATGTCCTCATAATCTATTTGTTAGACCAATAATTGTCTCTAGCCAAAGTGAAATTAAATTGAAAGTAGAGAGTAGAAGCAGTAATTTTTTAGCATCAATGGACTCCAGAGCAAAAATTATTGGTGACGATATGGGAGAAATTACAATAAGTTTAGAGAAATTTAAAGCTAAACTAGTAAAGATAGATGGTTTTGATTTTTTAAGTACATTGAGAGAAAAATTAAATTGGGGAAAAGACTTAAGAAATAGAAATTAAAATTTCACCCAATAATATATATATTTTAAACGTTTAAGTAAAGATTTTAAAACTAAGATTATTACATTCCATGATTAATCCTATTAAAAACACCTTGTTTTTGACGATTTGCCTTATATCGCTTCAAAGCGGTAATTTGTTTGCACAGAAAGGACTTTTTAGTCGTCAAAAAGTTGTTAATCAATATGCCACTGTCGGAATTGGTGGAGGATCATCCCATTATTTTGGCGATTTAGCACCTTATAGTTATGCTTATTATGGCATTTATACCAATGTTAGATGGAATGCCAGCATGAATTATACCCGATTTCTAACTCCAAACGCCGCTGCAAGAGTTTCTTTCAGCTATGCTAGATTGGCAGGTGATGATTATAATTTTTCTCAAAGAAACCTTGAAAAAATGGCAGGTAATTATTTAAGAAACTTGCATTTTAGAAATGACCTTCAAGAATTCACGCTTTCTGGTTTGTTTAATATACTACCTCAATATGGTAAAGGGGCAAAAGGTAGAAGTGCTATGATGCCATATGTTGCTGTTGGAGTTGGATTATATGGACATAATCCTAAGGCAAGAGCTGCCGCAGATTTTACTGGTCCAAATGGGGAGCTTGAAAAACAACCTTGGACATCATTAAAACCTTTGAGAACTTCTGGACAGGGCTTACCTGGATATTCTACAAAACCATATTCTTTAGTGCAACCCGTACTGCCAATTGCAATTGGAATAAGACTAAAAATTAATCAAAACTTCGACTTTACTGCTGAAGCAGGTTTAAGAATTACACCCTTCGACTATTTAGATGATGTGGGAGGAGGAGAATATCCTGCAAAATCTCTTTTGGCGAGTGTTGGTGGAAATCAATCTTCAGATTTTAGTTATAGAGCGGGTGAGGATTACAGTGCATTAAAATTGACGAATAGAATAGGACCATTTCTTCAGGCTGCACAAACATTTGGAGCCACTGTAGGACCGGGTACAGCACCATCAAAAAATTCTGAAATTATTTATCCTTATACAACTGAAAGAGGTTCAAAAAGGATAGATAGTTATATTCTAACTCAATTTACAATAAGCTACGTTTTAAGTAATAACATAAAATGTCCCCCAATAAGATGATGTAAATTTTACTTTTTTTTTATTTTCAAAGAGAAGAGGTAAAGACCTTTTGGGTTCTGTTAAAAGTGTATGATTAAATTTCTTAAAAAAACTTTATTTTTATCATCAATTTGTATTTGCCAACTTAAAGCTCAAAAAATTGAGATAGGTGCTGGTTTTGGTCCAACCTATTATAAAGGAGATTTACAACCTGGATTTAGAGTTTTTAATCCAAGTATAGGTTCAAATGCTTTTGTTAGATACAATGCATCAAGAGTTATTTCATTAAAAGCAAATGGTTTTTTTGGATTTATCAAGGGGGATGACGATAAATCGGGAAATCCACTTAATAAAGAAAGAGATTTAAGTTTTAGAAGTAGGATATTAGATTATAATGCTCAAATAGAATATAACTTCCTAAACTTTAGAACTCATAATGGTCGTTATGAATCTAAATGGACACCCTATCTTTTTGGAGGTCTTGGACAAATTAAATATGTTAGTAGAAAATTAATTAGCCATACTACTGTTATCAACGAAAAATTAGGATCTCCTGATTACGTTTTACCATTTGGTATTGGATATAAAAAAATAAAAAAAGGCCAATGGAATTTCGGTGTTGAGTTTGGAACCCGAATACTATTAAACAAAAAAAATGCAGATCTTTTTGATGGATTTGGATATGATGTGGCGAAAAACATACAAAGTAAATACACTTCTACAGTTATAATTAAAGACATTTTAACTTATCCTAATTCACATCAGAAAGACAAATATTTTTATTTAAGTTTTTCTGTTAGTTATTTATTCTATAAAGTACATTGCCCCCCAGGAAATTAGCAAAAAAGGATAAATAAATGTTAAAAATTATTAAAAATTTAAGTTTCAAATAATAATTTAGGCATTTATATTTAAATAAAACATCCAAAATTATTTAAATAAAAGTATCTCATTTTTAAATACTTATTCTTTTTCGTACCTTTGCATTCTTTTTTAATGCAATTTCATTTAAGATTTGGTTTCTCAAGAAAAAATAGACTTAAGCAATTTACCTAAGCACATTGCCGTTATTATGGACGGAAATGGACGTTGGGCAAAAAAGCAAGGAGCAATGCGGATTTTTGGTCATCACCATGGCATAAAAGCAGTACGAGAGACTGTTGAGGCTTGTGTGGAACTTAAAATTGGCTTTTTGACACTTTATACTTTTTCTACAGAAAATTGGAACAGACCAAAAGCTGAAATAGATGGTATAATGAATCTGTTGATAAGTACAATCGGCAAAGAAGTTCCCGATTTACATAAGAATAATGTAAAATTAAAGTGTATTGGTGATTTAAATCAACTTCCTTCTAAAGCAAGAAAAGAGATGGAAGAGGCTATTTTAAAAACAAAAAATAATACTGGCCTTGTTTTAAATTTAGCTTTAAGTTACAGTGGAAAATGGGATATAACCCAAGCATTAAGTAAAATTGCTAAAAAAGTATTAAGTAAAGAATTAATTTTAGAAAATATCAATGAGTCTTTAATTAGTGAACATTTATCTACTTTCCCAGATCCAGATGTTGATTTACTTATTAGAACGGGTGGAGATCATAGAATTAGCAATTATCTATTATGGCAATCAGCTTATGCTGAATTGCTTTTTATGGATGATATTTTTTGGCCAGATTTTAGAAAAAATCATCTAATTGAAGCTATTTTGATTTATCAACAAAGAGAAAGAAGATTCGGAAAAACCGGAGAACAAATTAAAGAAAAAAATATTTAGATGTTAAAAAACTTCTACAGACCATTTAAAACCTGTTACTTTTTAATCCTTTTCGTTATTTCAGGATTGTATGCCAAAGCTCAAATTATTGGGCTTCCAAGGGCAAAGAAAGTTGTGGAAG
>DAIQBE010000170.1:0-6444 GCA_036781325.1 Leadbetterella sp.
TATATCATGGAGGCAATTATATTTTCAAAAGCATTGATAGAGGAACTCATTGGAAAGTAATTAGTCCCAATTTGGCAATTTCTGCCAAAAATGGGAAAAACGCATTTTCAACAGGAGCTTTAGTAGAATCAAGAATTGTGAAAGGCTTGCTTTATGCTGGCACCGACAAGGGGGCTTTTTGGGTCACAAAAAATGATGGGATTTCCTGGGAAGAAAATTCAGAGGGCATAGCCAACAATTACATTCGAAGCATTTGCCCTTCTCGTTTTGTTAAAGCCAGAGTTTATATGGCTATGACAGGGATCAATTATGATGACCTTAAAAGCTATCTCTACGTTTCAGAAGATTATGGTAAAAACTGGAAGAATATAGCTATTGGATTGCCTAATGAGCCAGTAAATGTTGTTTTGGAAGACCCACTTTTTGAAAATGTAATATATGCAGGTTGCTTTAGAGGGGTTTTTATTTCCATTGACAGAGGTCAAAATTGGTCTTATTTTGGGAAAAATATGCCAGGGACAGCTATAGCTGATTTAGAGATAAACGAAAGCACCCAAGACTTGGTAGCTGCAACTCACGGAAGAGGAATTTACAAAATAGATCTACGGCCAATCCACGTCTGGTTAAAGGAAAAAATGAATCCATCAAAAGATTATTTTTTTGAGATTCCAACTGCAATCAGACCTTGGTTTAATTCCCAAGGGGGAGAACCTGATTACAGAACACTTCAAAAAACACAGATATCTTATTGGTTAAAAGAAGAAAAAAACATAAATTTGATTTTAAAGGACCAAAGTAATAAGACAATCTGGTCTAATAATATTCAAGGGAATAAAGGGTTTAATCAATTCCGGTGGGACTTAATCATAAATAAAGAAGAAAGCAATATGCCTTATTTTGTGCATTATAATAAGTTTATTAGTCAAGGAAAATATAAAATGATTCTATCGGACGGAAAAATTGAATTAGAGCAAGCCTTTTTAGTAAAAAATGGAGACTCTCCTTACAAATTAGAAGTCAAAAAATAATCAAAATGAACACATTTCCAAGTATCTTTAATGACGTAATTGGACCAGTAATGAGGGGGCCTTCCAGCTCTCATTGTGCTGCTTCCTTACGAATAGCTCGTTTATGTCGTGACCTAATGGATCAAAGCATCAAAGATATTTTAATAGAATTTGACCCTAAAGGCTCTTTAGCGACCACTCATAAAAGTCAAGGCTCGGATATGGGTTTGTTTGGAGGATTTTTAGGATGGGAAGCTTTCGATGAGCGATTGCCAGAATCAGAAAAATACCTAGCTACTGCCGGAATACAGGTGGAAATTAAGATCCACGACATTAAGGCGGACCATCCCAATACCTATAAGATTAGACTCAAAAATGAGTATGAAACTAGAAATTTGACCGCTATTTCTACTGGAGGAGGAATGATAGAAGTCATTGAAATCGATGGAATTTCAGTATCTATGGCAGGGGATTATTATGAAACATTAGTTTACTGTTCAAATTCAGATGATTTAATTTTATATTTAAAAAACGCTATAGCCTTTGACCATATAGAATTTCATCAAGGGCAAAGTAGTTTTATTCAAATCAAATCTCAAAAGCCACTTGAAAAAACCATTTATGATGAGTTGATAGCAATGGAAGGCATTCAGTTTATAAAAAGCTTAAGCCCAATATTGCCTGTAATGGCTAGAAAAGACTTACAAGTGCCTTTTATTTCATGCAACGAAATGTTAGCATATAACATAAATAAAAATAAATCATTGTGGGAGTTAGCCATTGATTATGAGGCCGCTCGTGGTAATATTTCGGACGAAGAAGTTTTTGATAAAATGCGTAAAATCATTCGCATAATGGGCAGTGCTATTGATTTGGGCCTCAATGGCACACATTATAAGGATAGAATTTTGGGAAGTCAATCATTACAGTTCAAACAAAAATTAAAGGATAAACAATTGGTGGGTGGCGACGCAAACAACAGAATTATAATGTATGTGTCTGCTATGATGGAAGTCAAAAGTTCTATGGGTATAATAGTAGCAGCACCAACGGCAGGTTCATGTGGTGCTTTGCCAGGTGCATTGTTTGGAACAGCCCATAGTTTAGATTTACATGAAGACGAGCTTGTAAAAGCTATGTTATCTGCCGGATTGATAGGTGTATTTATAGCTGCTCATGCTACATTTGCCGCTGAAGTTGGTGGGTGTATGGCCGAAACGGGCTCCGGTGGAGGGATGGCTGCGGCGGCCATAGTTGGTATGAAAGGGGGTACATTAGAACAATCAATTGCTGCCGCTTCATTAGCTTTACAAAATTCATTGGGTATTATATGTGATCCAATCGGCAACCGAGTGGAAGCCCCTTGCCTAGGTAGAAACGTTATGGCAGCTACAAATGCTGTTTCTTGTGCCAACATGGCCTTGTCAGACTATGAACATCTTATTCCATTAGACGAAGTAATAGAAACCATGAAAGCTGTGGGAGATCAAATACATCATACCTTAAGATGCACCAACCTAGGCGGACTTTCTATTACAAATGCTGCAAAAAAGATAGAAGCGATTCTTGAGGAGCAATCAAACAAGGTTTTTAAGAGCTGCTAATCTTTAATATAAATCCAAATAGAATAATTTTAAAAAAAAGTACATTTTAATGTAGGGTATTTTTTTAAATAATCGTCTTGTATGAACATCGGAGTTCTATTCAATCTAAATTATAAAAAAAAACAAAAGTGCAAGACCAAAACCTTGAAAGTGATTCAAACATTTTGCCTAGGTCAAATCTTTGCGTTTCAAAAGATTTAACCGATGTTGATAGCGTTTTGGTAAACGGAAATGTAATTCTTGACGATGAAGTCTTCATAAAACACGCATTTATTCAAAGTCCTGATAAAGGCTGTGAGCTGTTATTTCGTCGTTATCATCGAGCTTTATGTAGTCATGCATTGCGTTTCGTTTATTCAAAAGAAGTAGCTGAGGATATTGTCTCTGATGTTTTTGTAAAATTCTGGAAAAAGA
Source organism: Leadbetterella sp. (assembly GCA_036781325.1). GTDB lineage: Bacteria > Bacteroidota > Bacteroidia > Cytophagales > Spirosomataceae > Leadbetterella. The sequence goes on from DAIQBE010000170.1 coordinate 3,026, forward strand.
AATCTTACCTTTCTGTAAATTCTTCCTATCGCCTATACCTTTTCCGCTGTGTTAGAAATCAAGCATATTCATATTTAAGATCAGAGTTTAAAGTTTTTGATTCACTTGAAGATTCAAAAGAAAGTGAGAGCTCTGAAAGTTTTCGGCCAGACAATATAACAATATACGACGAAACATATAATAAAGTAAAAGAAATAGTAGAGGAGCTGCCACCACAATGTAGAAAAGTATTTTTGATGAGTAGATTTGAATGTAAGAAACACCAAGAAATTGCTAAAGAAATGGGCATTTCAACAAAAACCGTCGAGGCACATTTAACAAAAGGAATAAATGCATTAAGAATAGGTTTAAAAAATTATTTAACCTCTTTTTAAAAAAATAAAGTAAAGCATGAAAGCAGAAATAAGCAAAGAAGCGATTATAAATAATTTTGCCAACAAAGCCACGCCATTGCAACAAAAACAGATAGAAAATTGGTTGAAATTAGAATCTAATGAAGAGGTTTATTATAAAGTACTAGAAGAATGGGAAAATAGCAATCTCGAATATTCTCCAAATAGTAAACGCCTGATTGCCAATTATTCAAACTTGATTAAAAATGGCATAAACACAGCCAATGATAAATATTCCGTTTTAGAAAACAGTTTTTTGCCAAAAAAGACGATTTGGTTTAAATGGTCTATCGCCTCATCTATTTTCTTAATAATTGGTATTGGTTTTTTGTTACTTTTTAAAAGTGCTTTAAAATTTAAAACGTATAAAACTTCTTATGGAGAAGTGAAATCTTTCATATTGGAAGACGGCACCCAGGTAATTTTAAATGCAAATTCTTTTATTCAAGTCCCTCGTTGGGGTTTTGGTGATTCTAATAGGGAAGTATTTCTGCAAGGAGAAGCTGATTTTTCAGTCACTCATTCAAAGACAGATCAGAAATTTATTGTTAAAACAGGGAAAAACTTTGAAGTTGTAGTTTTAGGTACTGAGTTTTCAGTTTTTTCTAGGCCAAGAGGGTCTAATATTGCTTTAAAAAAAGGTAAAGTTTTGATAAATTATAAAGAAGACAAAGTGGCGAAAAGAATTTTAATGAAACCTGGAGAATTGGTTTCTTTTAATAAAAATAATCATCCTTCAATTAAAGTGGCCTTACCAACTTCTAATTTTTCATTGTGGATAGAAAAACGATTTGTTTTTGACGAAACTAATTTGTCTGAAGTAGCTCAAATGTTAGAAGAAACATACGGTTTAAAAGTTTCAATAGATAATAAAAAGCTATCCGAAAGGAAAATCATGGGCTCTTTTAGAGCAGAAAATGTTGATGAGCTACTTTTTACAATTGCAGAACTTCTAGATATAAATGTGGTCAGACAAGGAGATAAAGTACAACTTTCTGAAAAATAATTAAATATATTTAAACTAAACAAAAATGATAAAACTATTACCTAAAACCTCAAGCATTTGGATGTCTTTCGTGTTTTTGTTAATTTGTTTTCCTGGTCATTCCCAAACATTGGCCTTGGTACAACAAACTAGTAACTATGATTACGCTCCAGGTTCATCAGTTCGGACCCTTTCTGAAGTTTTAAATCAACTTAAGACTCACTACAAAGCAGACATTTTGTTTGAGGCAAATACTGTAAAAGGTATTTCAATAAATGGGAAATTGGTAAATACTGATTTAAGTTTAGAAAGAAACCTAGATAATGTTTTACATCCTATTGGATTAAAATACAAAAAAATCAATAGAACATCTTACACAGTTTTTGCTGAAAAAAACAATAGATTAGGGAGGAATTCTGGAGATCGATTTCAAGAAATAAATGACCAAAATCCAATTAATACAATTAAATCAAATGAAAAATTTAAAACACTCGAAAATACTAGCCTTGCATCAACAAATAGCATTGGAAAAGAGAATATAGTTTTTGATAAAAGTATTAATGGTAAAGTAACAGATAACATTACAGGCGAAGGTTTACCAGGTGTAAGTATCGTAATTAAAGGTACTACCAGGGGAACTACAACAGATGGGCAAGGAGACTTTTCATTAAATGTTGTTGATAATAAAGCAATTTTAGTGTTTAGTTTTGTGGGCTATGAAAATCAAGAAATCATAGTTGGAAACAAAAGCGTATTTGATATAAAACTATTAACGGATAATAAATCTTTAGAAGAAGTTGTAGTAGTAGGGTATGGAACCCAAAAGAAATCTAGTCTTACCGGGGCTGTTTCTAAATACAAGAATGAAAGATTAGACGAAGCACCAGTAACAAGATTAGACCAGGCTTTGCAAGGGAAAATTGCCGGAGTGCAAATTCAAAACGTATCTTCCGAAGCGGGTGCAGCACCAAAAATCAATATTAGGGGCATCAGTTCTATAAATGCTGGGGCATCGCCTTTAGTAGTGGTTGATGGACAACCCGTGCCAGATGGGCTTGCATTTGTAAACATGGCCGATGTAGAATCTGTGGAGGTTTTAAAAGATGCAGCATCTGCGGCTATTTATGGCTCTAGAGGAGCAAGTGGGGTGATATTGATTACCACTAAAAGTGGAAAGATAGATAAACCAACGTATTCATTCAAATATGCAATTGGCCAAAAAACTCCCTATAAAAAATACGATATAATGACCGCAACGGAATTCGTTGAATTATTATTTGAAGAATCTGCTATTCGAGCCAAAGATCCTAGTGTTCCAACTCAAACATTGTCACAAATTGCAGGAGACAATGACCGATCAGCGTATATTATCGAGCAAACGCTTTTGGATGGGAAAGGGGCAAATTATCAAGATGAATCTTTAAGATCTGGACAGTTTCAAAATATTTTATTAAGTGCCTCAGGCGGAAAAAAAGACGTTAGATATTTTGTTTCCGGTGGCTATCAGTCGGATGAAGGAATGATGTATAAAAGTAATTATGAAAAATTGAACCTAAGGGCAAAAATTGATCTTAATTTAAATAAAAGATCAAAGCTTTCCCTTAATATAAATCCTTCATTTTCTACAAGGGAAACACCTTCAGAAAACTTCACTAATTTTATGCGATTTCCAAGTTCTTTGCCCGTTTATCATACGGAAAAATCTGCGGCATGGGTTAGGCAAGTCCCTCAATGGGCAGATATTAAAGCTGGAGATTTTGCACATCCCAGGCATTTTAGTAATCAGGTTTATTCAGGCCTAATGCCAGATGGCTCTACTTGGACTTCAACAGGCCCTACGGGCCCACAGACTGGATCTTCTCAAAATAATCCTAAATCTGCAGTAATAAATCAAGATATTAATACCAATGAATATCGCTTACAAAGCTCGGTAAACTTTACATATAATATTATGAAAGGTTTAGATTTTAAAACAATGGCTAGTGCTTATGTTAACAATAGTTCTGGTTTAAATTGGGCAAATAGAAATGCTACTGGCGATG
>DAIQBE010000171.1:0-4800 GCA_036781325.1 Leadbetterella sp.
AGTTTTAAACATATTTTTAGTTTTTTGTGTCTATCCAACATTCTACACGTGCTCCTAAAATAACTTTCGAGGCATCGTTAAGTTGTACGCGAACTTCACGTACTCTTCTATCCTCTAAATTATTGGAATTTTCAGAGAAAAGCGACTTTTTCCTTAAGTATGGAGATGTCAAAATCACCGTGCCATTGCCAATTATTTCTTGACTACCTTGATTTTTAATAACTGCTTTCTGACCAAGGGCTACTTTTGAAGCAAAAAGTTCATCTATTTCAGTTAAAGCTATAATAGGACCGCTTGGAGCGAAATCGGCTATTACTTGATTGTTTGACAAATATTCGCCTTGTTGAACGTTTACAGAAAGTAAAGTTCCAGCATGCATTGCTTTTACTACTTTTTTATTCATTAAGGTTTGAAAATACTTAATGTCAGCATTTATCTCTGAAACTTTGGCTTGCTGTTGGGTAATGGCCACCCGTTGATTTGAAATTTGCTTCTCGAGATTCTCGATGATATATTTTGAATTTTCTAATGCATCTTTTGTGATAGCCTTTCCATCAAATAGATTTTGGTCTCGACTTAAGTCTTTTTGGGCTTTTTCCATCTGTGTTTTTAATAATGACAAATTGGATACAGCAGCTTCAATGGCTTGTTTTTGAGTTCCAATTTTACTTTGAGCCTGCTCTAATTGTGCTTTTTCAAGTGCATTGTTTAAAATCAATAGGGTTTGACCTTTAGAAACGGTTTGTCCAGCTTCAACACGTATACTTTCTATTAGTCCATTAGACTCTGAGGCTAAATTTGTAAATCTACCTGCAGGCTCAATTACAGCGATTCCCATAACATTATCTACTTCTAAGGGAACGGCTTTGGCCAACGAGTCTAATTTTGCTTCAGTGTTTTTTTCTTCTTTTCCACAAGAAATTAAGAAAAAAGGTAAGCTGGCTTGGAAAACAAGCCAAAAAATTAAGTGCTGTTTATTCATGATTTAAAATATCTTTTTTTTCTGTTACAATTCCGTTTTCTACTTCTAAAATTCGGTCGGCATAGATTCTCAAACGCGGGTCATGTGTTACCACTGCCACGGCTTTCCCTTTTCTGGCCAAACTTCTTAGCTCACTCATTACCCCATCTAAAGAGCCTTTGTCGAGTGAGGCGGTGGGTTCATCACATAAAATAATTTTAGGATTGCTTACCAGTGCTCGTGCTATAGCGACTCTTTGCTGTTGACCACCAGAAAGTTGTTTAGGCAGATTTTTTGCTCTATCAATCATATCTACCATTTTTAACGCTGCTTCTGCTCTTTTTTTTACTTCTGATGATTTAATGCCCAACAACTGCAAAGGAATAGCCACGTTTTCAAGGGAATTAAGCGGAGCCAATAAATTGAAACTTTGAAATACAAATCCTATTTTATTGAGACGCAAAGCTGCTAGCTTTTTTTCGCTCATTTTATTTACATGATTGCCATCTACATAAAGATCGCCTTTACTTGGATAAATCACACAGCCCAATAAAGAAAGTAAAGTGGTTTTGCCCGAACCCGATGGACCAATAATTAACACTAATTCGCCTTCATTAATTTTAACATTAGTAGGCTGGAGGGCAACAATGGTTTGATCACCAGTTTTGTATTCTTTACTAACACCTTTGAGTTCAGCTATCATAAATTTTAGTATGAAAACATAATTAATTACAAATTAAATTTAAAATATTAGAATAAAAAAGGAAATTAATAACTATTTATTCTAAAATTTACTATGAAAACAAAATTTTATTACATTTGTTATAAAAATAAAGAAATTATATTGACGTGTGAATAAATTAGTACAATTGGTGAATCTTTGGGCTGAGTTTGAGGCTAAAAATCCTAATGGAGAGATACGCGATTTTTGTTCAGATTATATCGTAAATCAGTACAAAGAAAAGCCCTTGGGTGAAATTTCTTTAAATGCTCAATTGGCAGCCCATACAGGAAAATTAGCAAAATATGCCGGTTTTTATTCAAAAAAAGCCTTAGAAAAGTTTTCTTTAAATAATATTGAAGACTGGGTTTATTTGATGCGGCTACGAGAAATGGGTACGCCAAAAAAAAGTGAGTTAATTTATGAAATGATTTCTGAGTTTCCTTCCGGCATAGATGTAATCAATCGTCTGATTAAAATGGAGTTTGTTCAAGAATTTCAGGATGTAGATGACAAACGATCGAAACGAATTCAAATTACACCACTTGGAATTGAAATTCTCGTCAAAAGTCTTCCTTGGATGGAGAAGATAGCTACGATGGCTTTTAGTAAATTAGATGAGCTTGATAAAATAGTATTATTAGAACATTTGGAACATTTAAGCACATTTCATAAAACGCATCATATGAATGTAAGAGGCCTAAGCATAGAGGAGGCCTATGAGGTATTGGTGAAATAAACTATTTATTTTCTTTGCCGATTCTCTAATTAAGAGTTTTGTAGAATTTCCAAAAACGAATATCCAAAGAGAATGAAGATTACTCAAGTTTTATGTGGCAACTAACAGAGGATTTGCCAAAATATAGCATAAAAACTAATCAAATAGGACTAAACTTTTTTTACTGTAATTAAAGCGTTTTGTTCCAAATTCAAATGTATTTTATTTTTTTACTACAAATAGAAAACATACTATTTTACTAAACTGAAATTTTGTTTTTTTAAGTAGATTTCCGTTTTAAATTGCAGCATATTCAACTTAATCCTATGTTAAAAATTCTTACTTTTTTAATTGTTCTCCATTTTTCCCCTAGTATTCTATTTTCACAAAAATACTACCTTTTTACCTATTTCATTGGAAATGGAGAAGACGGCTTGCATTTGGCTTATAGTACTGATGGTTTAAAATGGGAACCATTGGGCGATGGAAAATCTTATCTAACACCCGAAGTGGGCAAAGACAAGCTTATGCGCGATCCATGTGTTATAAAAGGTCCAAATGGTAGGTTTCATATGGTATGGACTAGCGGATGGCATGACCAAATCATCGCTTATGCTAACACCGAAGATTTTGTAAATTGGTCACCACAAATTGATATTCCAGTTATGACCCACGAGCCTAGTGCCAAAAACGCTTGGGCACCAGAGATTTTTTATGATGAAAAACAAAAGCAATATTTGATATTTTGGGCTACTACTATTCCTGGGAGGCATTCTGACATTGCAGATTCGGAAAAAGAAAAAGGACTCAATCACCGAATGTATTATACCACTACTAAAGATTTTAAGACTTTTAGTGCAACTAAAATGTTTTTTAATCCCGAATTCAGCGTAATTGACGCTACATTAATTAAGCACAAAAAGAAGTTTTGGATGATATTGAAAAACGAAAATCCCAATCCGCCAGAAAAGAATCTAAGACTCAGCAAAAGCAAAAAAGCTCAAGGTCCTTATTCGACCAAAGTTTCAGAAAAAATCACTGGCGATTACTGGGCAGAAGGGCCTACGACACTTAAAATAGGGAAATATTTGTATGTATATTTCGACAAATACCGTGACCATAAATATGGCTGTGTGCGTTCTAAGAACATGAAAAATTGGGAGGACGTTTCTGATCAAGTGGTTTTTCCGAAAGGAATAAGACATGGAACGGCTTTGGAAGTAGACGAAAAAATCATAAACGCTTTAAAATAGAAATCAATGGGCATAAGTATAGAATTATTGGCTTTCTTAAAAGAGCTCAAACAAAACAACAACAAAGAGTGGTTTATATCCAACAAAGGTAGATTTGAAGTCGCAAAAACTGAATTTGAGACTTTTGTTACAGATCTTTTTGCCAAAATAGCAGCTTTTGACCCTAGTATAGAACATCTAAAAGCCAAAGAATGCATTTTCAGAATATACCGTGATGTACGTTTTTCAAAAGACAAATCTCCATACAAGTCGCATTTTGGAGCTCATATTTCTATAGCACCCAAAAAATCGGAAATTCATATGCGATCGGGCTATTACCTACACATAGAGCCAGGCAACAGCATGTTGGCGGGTGGGGCATACCTACCACAAGGCGATTGGCTCAAAGGCATCAGACAAGAAATAGATTACAACGGTGCCGATTTGGTAAATATTCTTGAAAACCAAGACTTCAAAAAGACATTTGGACAAATAGAAGGAGATAAATTGGCAAGAATGCCAAAAGGCTATTCAGAAGATCACCAATTTATTGAGCTTTTGAAAATGAAAAGTTTTCTGGCCACTCACAAAGTTACTGACTTAGAAATTACAAATTCTAATTTCGTAGAAACTGCTGCAAATGTGTTCAAAACACTCAAGCCATTGGGTGATTTTTTGAATAGAAATTAAAAATATGTAACTACACCCCAAGTGCATTTAAAATAAACAAAAAAGGAACTCATTTTGACAAAAAAGTTATATATTTAACTGAATACCAATCTATTAAATATAAATAAATAACTTCAAAGAAAGTCACGAAGTAATTTTAACTGCTTTAAGAAATTTGAATCAATTATTAACTATCTCAATCAAGTAAGAATACCGAAACTATTTGATATTGAACTAATTGCCTTAGTTTTAATAGTAGAATATCATAGTTTAGATACAGAATATCAATTATATTAATGCAATATGGGTTCATTTACTTTCTTTACCGTTTTTTTGCTGTATCACCCATGATTTTCAGTATGTAAATTATTCCTCCTTCTTATTCTCAATTGGTAATCACTTGCCTAGGCAAATCATAGTATTGTAACTTGCTTTTGTTAATATTTTGAGCACGAATATAAGATAGGTGTGTCTAACAAATATCTTAATAATAAATATA
>DAIQBE010000171.1:4900-6415 GCA_036781325.1 Leadbetterella sp.
ATATGCCTATTTGGAAATTTCTGTCGTAAAAAGGATGAATACTCTCGAATTGAGGGTGTGTTAAAACCACGTAAATGAGTAGGGAGGTTTTGGGAAGGGTTAAAATTATATGTTCTAGAAAATTGGCCAATAGTATAATTTAAAAGGTTTTCTTTTAAATTTTCTTTTAAAAAATAAATTGTTATGGGTGTCTTATTTAGGCGAGGCAATCCCCAATTCCTTGTGTAAGGAATTTATTTTTTTATTCGATTTCGCAATTTGAATAATAAATTATTTACCATTCCTTAATTTCTCGGCTATCTCCCTTATCAAAAGTGCTGAAATGGCTCCTATTGAAAATATAGAAAGGAATTGGATGGTACGAATGGATTCATTGCCTTTTATTCTAGCTAATGTACCTATTGATAGCATAAACATTATAGCTAAAAGACCTATTCTTCTGTTTTTCATTGGCTTGGTTTTTTTTCAAATGTATGAAAATTAGATACAATTATTACACTATTTAAAAGTTTTTAATTTTAAAAATAGGTAATTAACAAGATACTAAATTCTGCCTAATTGAAAATAATTGGTCTAAAAAGAAATAAAGAACCAATTTTTTAAAGAAATTTGGTGGTTTCTATGAATTTTATACTAATCTACTCTTTAAATTTTCAAACGACTTTAACAAACTGGCATTTTGGTAAAGAATTCCATAGGTAAAATCTAAAATTGGCATTTCAACATTAAAATTTCTATTGATTTCATAAATGCACTTAGTCGCACTATATCCTTCAGCAACCATTTTCATTTCTATTTGAGCGGCTTTTACGGAGTAGCCTCTGCCCAACATATTTCCAAAAGAACGGTTTCTGCTAAACTGAGAATACGCCGTAACAAGCAAATCGCCTAAATAAGCAGAAGAATTAATACATCTTTTTTGCGGGGCAATTTTATCTACAAAACGCTCAATTTCCAAAATAGCGTTTGAAACCAACACTGCTTGAAAATTATCACCTGCACCAAGACCGTGGGTAATTCCAGATGCAAGAGCAACAATGTTTTTCATTACTGCGGCATATTCTACACCTTGTAAATCAGCAATAAATGAAGTCTTGACAAACCTACAAGCTAACAAACTGGCAAATTCTTCGGCTAGGGCTATAGTTTCTGATGCTATAGTTAAATACGATTGTTTTTCTAATGCAATTTCTTCGGCATGACATGGTCCAGCTATTGCGGCTATATTATTTTTAGAAATATTAAGCGTGTTACTTAACCATTCCGTCACCAATTGGTTGGAAGATGGAATCAATCCTTTAATACCAGAAACAAATTTTTTATTTTCAAAAATCGAGAGCGGCAAATCCTTGAATACATTTTCTATAAACGCAGCTGGTACGGCTAATATAACCCAATCCGAATTTTTTAAAGCTTCTTTTATATTATGATACGGCTTTATTTTAGAAGGATGCAAAAAAACACTACTTAAATATTGCGGGTTATGGTGATGTTTTTTGATATGCTCAATAGCTT
>DAIQBE010000172.1:0-6404 GCA_036781325.1 Leadbetterella sp.
AAGAAATCAAAATTCGACTCTTCTTTTAATCTCAACGATAATCTTCCATTTAAAACGTAGTTTAATTATAACTTTTTGTAATAATCGATAAATTTTAATTTATTCCAAAGTAAATTTTATTTATTATTTTTGTTAAAAAAAATCTTAATTTGTTTATATTTAAAGACATTTGTATTATTAAACTAAAAACCTTTCTATCATTATGAAAAAAACTTTATTTTTTATTATTGTATTTATCATCAGTATGAGGGCTTATTCTCAAAATACCATATCTGGAACAATTTCTGATGAAAAAGACAAAAGTGCCTTAATTGGGGCAAGTGTGGCTATAAAGGGAACTATTGCCGGTGCTATTGCTGATGTAAATGGCAAGTTTAGCCTTAAAACTAAACAATCCTTGCCTTTAATTTTAAAGATTTCTGCCATTGGGTATGCATCTCAAGAAATTACAGTTTCTGACGACAAAACCTTATCAATTCTTTTGAAAGAAGATGTGGGCACTTTAGCTGAAGTTACTATTACTGGTAACAGAGTAGAACAAGGAATTACTAAATCTCCGGTAACCGTTGAAAAATTAGACATCAAAAAAATTCAGCAATCTGCATCTGCAGATGTGTATGGTGCTTTGCAAAATCTAAAAGGAGTAGATTTACTTTCTCAAAACATGATTTTCAGATCAGTTAACATGAGAGGTTTTGGTGCCAACAACAACAATAGATTTGTACAACTTACCGACGGTATGGACAATAGATCTCCTGGTTTAGGTTTCGGATTTGGAAACGTTGCGGGCGTTTCAGATATTGACATTGAAAGCATTGAGATTTTGCCTGGTGCCTCTTCGGCACTTTATGGTCCAGACGCACTTCAAGGTATCATGCTTACCAAAACCAAATCACCATTCGACTATCAAGGGCTTTCGGCGCAAGTGAAAGGCGGACTAAACAATTTGGGGAAAGATGACATGAATGCGACTCCTTATAGTGATATAGCGGTACGTTATGCAAAACAAGTGGGAAGTAAGTTAGCTTTTAAAGTAAATTTTCAAGCTATTAACGGAACAGACTTTATAGCTGACGATTACCAAGACCGCTCTTCCAGAAGTAGAGCTGGATTTTTTGTTACAGACCAAACATCAAAAACAGTAAGTATTGGCTATGTTCCAAATAATAACAAATCAACCAATTCGCAATTTGATGCACTCAATGTTTATGGAGACGATATTACAAATGGGGGATCTTTTAACTTTACCGCCGCCAATACTACAAACCCAGCATTAATAGGCAAGACCGTTACAAGAACGGGCTACAAAGAAATAGATTTGACAGGTGACAATGGGAAAATATTCAGCTATAGAGCCAATGCCGCTTTGCATTATAAAATTTCTGACAAAGTGGAGGCAATCGGTTCTTGGTATTTTGGAACTGGAAACCTAATCAGAACTGCAGGATTTAGAGAGTATTTTCCAAAATATATTAGAAACCAATTTAAATTGGAAATACGAGGCGATGAGTTTTTTGTTAGAGCTTATAATACTTCGCAACAAGCCGAAGGCTTTAGTTTAGGAAATCTTGGTGCTAGGATTTTACAAGTTTGGAAACCAACTGCCGCTTGGGCAACTGATTTTAACAAGGCATTCACAGGAGATTTTGAAGCGGCAAGAATTGCAGCTGATGCAGGAAAACCTTTGCCCGGTTCTGCAGCTTTTCAATCTACTTTTGACAAGTTAACTTCCACAAATTCTAATGTAGCATCGGGTCTTGGAGTAAACGGGGTAGTACTCAAAGATAATTCAGGAATGTACCATTCAGAAGGTATGTACAATTTCAAAAAATTCTTACCCGAAATGTTGGAAGTAGTTACAGGGGCTAGTTTTAGAAAGTATAATTTATTGACAGAAGGCACAGTTTTTCCCAAAGATGGACAAGGTAAAGAATTTGAAATTAAAGAATATGGATGGTATTTGCAGGCCTCTCCGAATATTAAATTATCCGAAAAAATGTCTTTAAAACCAACGGTTGCCGTTAGATATGATAAAAACCAGTTCTTTAAAGGTGGATTTACTCCAAGAGTATCTGGAGTTTTCACTTTGGGAGAACATAATTTCAGAGCTTCTTGGCAGTCGGCTTTTAGAAATCCGTCACCCAACCAATTACTATCAGATGGAATTGGTTCTAGTGAAGTGGGAGGATCTAGAACAGCCATAGAATCAGCAAATTTAATAGCTAACCCTGGATATAATGAAGCCTCTGTTTTAAAATATCGTACTACTAACAACTCCGCTGATTTAATAAAATATGAAGCGAATCCAGATGTTTTCAAAACTGAAAAAATAAAAACATGGGAGATAGGATACAAAGCTTTAATCAAAAACAAATTTTTTGTGGATGCATTCTACTACCAAAGTATTTATAGTGACCAAATAGCAGCACAGAATATCTTACAGTCTAAAAATGCTACATTGGACGGATTAAAAACTTCAGGAACAACCAATGTGTATCAAGTTAATTTCAACAATTTCAATGAAATATTTGTAAATGGTTATGGATTTGGTTTGGAATATGCATTAACAAAAGGCTATAATATTGGATTTAATTATGCAAAGCAGGTTGGCCTTGTAACTTTAAAAGATAATTTTGGAGTAACACGAAAAGATGCATTTGGTAACGACATTATTAAAAGAAAAATGTCAAACCCTGAGGTTTCTCAGGTAGGCCGACAATTCTTTATCTCTCCCGAAGACAGATTCAATGTGGTGTTTAGCAATCCGAAGGTAACCAACAAGGTTGGTTTTACGGTAAGCTATAGATGGACAGGCAAAATGTGGGTTGAGCAAGGAAACACACAAGGAGATATTTGGCTTCCTTCGTGGAACACTGTTGATGCTGCTGTTTCTTATAAACTAGCAAAAAGCCTAAAATTAAAAGTTGGAGGATCAAATGTTCTGAACCAATATTATGCTCAGGGTTATGGTTTAGCTAGAATTGGTGGTCTTTATTATATTAGTTTAAATTATAATTAATTTGTCTTCAGCATTCTCTTAAATAAAATTTAGGAGAATGTTTTTTTTATTATTTATAAAAGAATGCAGAAGTCTTGGTGGAAAGAAGCGGTAGTATATCAGATTTATCCTAGAAGTTTTAAAGACGACAACGAAGACGGTATAGGAGATTTGAAAGGAATTACTTCTAAGTTGGATTATTTACAAAATCTCGGTATAGATGTAATTTGGTTAAGTCCTCATTTTAAGTCCCCAAATATCGATAATGGCTATGATATATCTGATTATCAGTCCATAATGGAAGACTTTGGTACCATGGCTGATTTTGATGAAATGCTTGTCCAGATTCATAATAGAGGCATGAAACTCATCATTGACCTAGTAGTAAATCATTCTTCAGATGAACATTATTGGTTTCAAGAAGCTCTAAAAGGTAAAGACAACCCCTATAGAAATTATTATATTTGGAAAGATGAAGCCTCAGAAAAACCCAATGACTGGATTTCATTTTTTAGTGGCTCAGCTTGGGAATTAGAACCTTTTTCCTCACAATATTACTTACATCTTTTTGTAAAAAAACAACCGGATCTCAATTGGGAAAACAAAAAACTCCGCCAAGAAATCTATAAAATGATGCATTTCTGGCTGGAAAAAGGAGTAAATGGATTCAGAATGGATGTAATATCCCTTATCTCCAAAGACTCTAATTTTCCAAATTTCCCTGAAAACCGATACGGTGATCTAAGCTTTTATGCAAATGGCCCAAAAGTGCATGAATATTTAAAGGAAATGAACACGGAAATATTAAGTAAGTATGATTGCATGACGGTAGGAGAAGCGTTTGGTGTGAATGCCGAGCTTGCCAATTTATACGTAGGAGCAAACAGAAAAGAACTTAACATGATTTACCATTTTGACCATGCGGTGCCCCGAGATGAGATCTGTTTTGTAAATCCAAAACCAGAATTTAGCCTTTGCGAGATTAAAGCCATTTTTAGAAAATGGGACAATGCCCTGGCTAATGATGGATGGAACACTATATATTTCGGAAATCACGATAATCCAAGAATGCTGTCAAGATTTGGAAACACGAAAGAATTTCGGAATGAGTCTGCGAAAATGTTAGCCACGATTTTACTTACACTTCGTGGAACACCGTACTTATTTCAAGGTGATGAAATTGGAATGAGCAATTCAAATTTTAAAAGCATCTCGGAATTTAATGATATCCAAGTTTTAAATGCCTACGAAACATTAATTTCAAATGGCACTCATTTAGAGGAAAAGTTTTTGTCAGCCTCTAACAAAATTGCAAGAGACCACGCACGTACTCCAATGCAATGGAACAATACCAAAAATGCTGGATTTTCAAATAGCGGAAATACTTGGCTCAAAGTAAATGATAACTTTAAAGAAGTAAATGTTGCAAAGCAGGAACCTGACAAATATTCTATACTTAATTATTATAAAAAACTTATTGCCTTTAGAAAAAAAACCCCAACTCTAATTTATGGTTCATATTTAGATTTACGACCTAAATGTGAAAATATATGGCTTTATGAACGTAATTTTGAACAAGTTAAATTATTAATTATGAATAATTTTACCAATCTTGTTCAATCATTTCAAATCGAAGAAAAGTATTCAAAAAGAGAATTATTAATTGGAAATTATCCAACTTTCGTGGAAGATTCCGAAACTCATTTTTATTTAAAACCTTACGAATCAAGAATTTACAATATAAAATAATAGGTATGTCGCTTAAAAACAAAACAGTATTACTAACAGGTGCATCAAAAGGAATTGGCAAAGCCTTAGCTTTAAATCTTGCAGAGAAATCTATACATATTGGCTTAGTAGCCAGAAGTGAAAAAGAATTACTAGAACTAAAAGCAGAAATAGAAAAATTAGGCTCGAAATGCTTGATTTTTGCAGGAAATGTGGCGGATGAAAACCTTGTAAAAACAGCTGTAAGTGAAATGATTGCTGCCTTTGGGCCTATAGATTTTATGATAAATAATGCCGGATATGGTGTTTTTGGGCCTACTGAATCCATTTCGGCTCAAGATTGGTCGGATATTTATGATGTAAATGTGAAAGGTACTTTTTTATTTTCAAAAGAAGTTTTGAATGGCATGAAAGAAGCTAAAACAGGGCATATTATTAATATTGCTTCAGATGTTGCCAAAAGGGTTTTTGATGGAGGAAGTTTATATTGTTCTTCAAAATTTGCGCAAGATGCTTTTTCAGCTGTCTTAAGAAAAGAAGTTAGAAAAGATGGAATAAAAGTTTCGGTAGTATATTCGGGTTTGGTTGATACCATGTTTCATGCTGACCCTCAAGGAGCAGAAAATCATTCGGACTGGTTAAAAGCTGAAGATATGGCAAATACTATTGTTTACATTATGGATCAACCCAAACACGTTGTGATAGACGAATTGATGATACATCCATTAAGTCAAGAATACTAAAATTATGTTAAAATCACTCGAATGGTTTGATATTGTGGTAGTTGTAGCGGTTTTATTGTTTTTAATCGTTGCAAGTATGTATTCAAGTTTCAAAAAAAAGGACGCCGAAGAGTATTTCATGGCGGGGCGTTCGCTAAGATGGTGGTCTGTGGCGGGATCTATTTTTGGCACAAACATCCATGCCCAACAGATTATTGGAATGATGGGCGTGGGCTATTCCATAGGTTTTGCTCAAAGCCATTATGAAATTTGGGCTATACCCGCCATTTTGGTTTTATGTTATATTTTTATACCGATATACAGAAAGAAAAACTTCTTTACGCTATCTCAATTTCTTGAAGCCCGGTTTAATTCTCAGGCTCGTTTAGTCTACAGTATTTTGATGGTGGCATTCATATTGGTTCAGTTAATTGCAGGGTTTTATATAGGTAGTCGCACGTTGGGTCTCCTTTTTGCAGGTACAGGCTGGGACGTTAGTTATATTCAAGGGATATTTATTATTGCAACAGTGACTGTTATTTTTACGGTTTTTGGTGGAATGGAATCGGTGGTTACAGCCGATAACATTTTGACCATTATCATGATTCTTTCCATTTTATTGATGGGAACCCTCACCTATTTACAACCTGAGATTGGTGGAATTTCAGGTTTATTAAAATTAGATCACGCAGAAGCCAATAAAATGCATCTTTATTTGCCATCAAATCATCCAAAGCTACCTTGGAGTGGAATTTTTAGCGGATTGACCATCTTAAATATGTTCTATTGGACTACCAATCAATACCAAGTACAGCGAGTGTTAGCGGCACAGTCTGACAGAGATGCAAAATTAGGAGCGATTGCTGCTGGTTTCTTAAAACTTATTATTCCTTTTTTCTCCATTGCTATTGGTACAGCCGCCTTTTACATATTTAAAAGTAGATATGGGGCAGATT
>DAIQBE010000173.1:0-6401 GCA_036781325.1 Leadbetterella sp.
CTACAGATAAAACAAAAATCATTCTTATTAAAAAACGTTTTGGAACTCTTCCCACCCACATGATTAAAAAGCAAGTAATGCCTAAAATGACAGATGTAGAAAAGCTTGAAAAAGACAATAATCCAACAATAACACCACACCAAATAATCATACTCCATAAGTCATTGGTTTTGTATTCAATATGTTGCCTCCTAGCCAACATAGCAGATAAATTGGTGATTAATACAAGACGAACAAAATCGGAAGTTTGAAATGATAAACCAAATATGGAAACCCACCTTTTGGCCCCTCCAACACTAACTCCATTTATTAAAGTATATATTAATAAAATGGGGGTTATCCATAAAAAAATATTGGCTAAGCCCACATATTTAGTAAAGTCAAATTTATGAACTACGAAAGTTAAAAAGAGTCCAAATAGAATTAATGATGTATGCTTTATCAAATAAAATTCCGTATTGCCATCGGTCTTTCTATAGGCTAATGCGCTTATGGAGCTGTATACCACAATGATACTAATTATTGACAAAAACAGGAGAATCCACCAAATCTGCTTGTCACCACGCAGATGGTTTCTGAGTTTAAAAGGGATCATCGGTAATTTTATTTTATTAGCACGTAAAGAAGAATAATCTTCCACAAACAAAAATATGTATTTATTCTAAAAAAATTAGCAAAAAAAATAAAAATTATTTTGATTGAAATAAAAAAGGGGAAAACAATCCTGTTCTCCCCTTTTCTTAATAATTACTAGAAAATTATTTTTTCAATGCATCTCTAATTTCAGTTAATAGGTCAATTTCGGAAGGCCCAGCTGGGGCTTCGATAACTGGTGTTTTGGTTTTATTGTAAGCTTTTACGATAATAAAAAGTACTAATCCTACCGACAATAAATTAATAATTGTATTGAGCCAAGCCCCATACATAATTGCGTTCTCTGGGGCGGTTATTACTCCATCAGCTCCCACCACCGCTTCATCTAGTACCATTTTTAATTTTGAAAAATCTGTTCCTCCGGTAAAATGCCCCACAAATGGCATTGCAATGTTTGTTACAAAGCCACTAATTACACTGTTTAAGGCGGCACCTAAAATTACAGCAACTGCTAAATCAATAACATTGCCAGTCATAATAAAATTTTTGAATTCTTTTAACATAGTTTATTTTGTTTAGTTTTGAAAATACGTTTTTTATAATTGCAATGAAAAGCCTAAATTAGCCCCAGCGTTAATCTGCCAAGGTTTTTCGTTTTTAGGAGACGTTTGACTTTTATCATAAATTCCAATCAAGGCAGCATTCAGATTCATATATTTGTTTACTTTAATTGTTGCAATCGCATTTAAATTATGATCAAATTCATTAAATTGATATGGCGTAAATATTTGCCATCTCCATTTAAAATTTATTTTATCAGTTAAATTTTTATCATAGGCGGCCACTAATTGAAAACCTCCTTGATTTTTAATTTTTTTATTTCTTGGTACTCCAAAAATTTCTGGTTTTCCTACATATTCGGAAGAATTTTTTAGTTTTTCGTTTGCAACAATGGTTTGACGAAGAGTGGCACCTCCAAAATTTAAAACGAAGTATTTAGAAGGTTTGTATTCTAAACCTATCCCTTCCGAAAGAAATGCTGGTGCAAAAAAACTCGAAACTATGGGCTTTTTATTATTGGTATAATCTACACCTTTTAGTAATTGAGAAAGTAAATTTATGCTGGCAAACCAGTTGATTTTTGAACTAATTTTCTTTGAATATTTAGTTTCAAAAAATAATCGGTCTACATTTTTTCTAACTTCTTTGGGTTGGTCTTTCGTGTAATTTGCAATACTTCCGACCTGCAATTGTAAATCGTTTGTCCAAATACTTTCACCTTTAGTAAAGTCGGCTCTATGTCCAAAAACGCCTCCAAACACGAGATTGTTATTTCCGCCCCCTTGCCAGTTTTGAGAAAAAGCCGAGCCGCTAAAATTAGCTCCTAATTGTGTACTTTTTGTCCACCATCCATATTTTAAGGAATCAGCTCTGTTGCTTAAAATAGGTTTTTCTTTAGATTGAGCAACAATGGATTTTATTGAAATAGCAAAGTAAAAGAGGAACAGAATTAATTTTTTCATTTTATATATTATTAATTGAGTTTTAAACTACATATTATAAGGCAATTAGCAAATATTAGACTTTGTCAATCAAAAATGGTCACTTTTTCAGATTGTAAAACTTTTAGAGGAAATATGGTTTGACTTCCATTTGTGTCTAAAATTAAACTGGTATTGTCAATTTTTAATATTTTTCCTTTTACACCACTTATCTCTATTACTTGGCCTTCCGAAAATTTGTTTTTAGAGTAAAACGAACTCATAATATTTAACAAGATGTCTTTGGAAGCCAAGCCATATCCAATAGAAAAAGCAAAGACCATCCCACCAATAATTATGTTAAAGCTTGACTCTAATAAAGCCGTGTTAATTCCTGCTTGGCCTAGGGCTAATATAACGGTAATAAATAGTAAAAAGAAAAAAACGCCCATTCCTATCAGCTTGCCAGAGGCTATGTTGAAGGATTTACAGAGCGAAACAACAAAATTTCTTGCCAAATCTGATAAAAACAATCCCAATAAGGTCATTACAGAAGCGACGATTACTTTTGGAATAAAGTTAACCAAGGTTAGAAACATGCTCGAAATTGCTGGAACTCCCAATTTGTCTGCCGCAGAAACAGACAAAAAAAGTAGGATAAAAATATAAACTATAATGGAAATAACTTTGCTTAACTTAAAATCTAAATTGAATTTTTTTATAGCATCAATTTCTTTAATTCTATCCCCAATTTTATCAATTCCTAGCCTAGACAATACATTTTTAATAATTAAGGAGGTAGTTTTTGCTACTATCCAGCCAACTAATAAAATTACTATAGCGCTTATTAAGTTGGAGGTAAATGTGCTAAACTGTTCAATGAGTTTCGAAAATGTATCTATTAGGATATCTTTGAGGTTAGGTAGTTTATTCATTTTTTTTATTCATTTTTTTGTTCAAATTCTTGTAAATACTTTACTCCAACAAAGAAGGGCTCTCCTAAAAACATATTTACAATTACCAAAGCATCCCTAATTAAATCAATTTCAGAAACTAGCATATCTTTCAAAGCTTCAGATGCCTTTAAATCAAGGCTTTCCATATTATCAAAACCACTCATTTTCTCCAAAATAATAAAATTTTAATTATGATAAGTCCAGCTATAGCAATATTTTCCAAGTATAATTTGCGTAATTTTTCTTTGCTTCTTAATAATCGCATTTTTACTGCACTTTCCGAAATATTCAAGGTTTCTGCAATATCTTTTAGACTAAAATCATCTTGATATTTCATTAGCAGGAGAGCTTTTTCATCACTTGGCATTTTTTGAAGGCTCTTGTTTAATCCACTTGTTTGCATTGATATTATTTCATCATCATCATCTTGATCTTCTAAATCAAAATTATCAGATAAGGGAACTTTTGCTTCTTTTTTATTTACTCTGATTTGGTCCATACAATAATTATATGTTATGGAATACAGCCAAGTAGAAAACTTTGAGTTTTCTTTAAATGTGCCAATCTTAAAAATCAATTTCAAAAAAATGTCATGCGTGAAATCTTCCGCCTTTTCCTGATTATATACAAACGAATAGCATTTTCTATACACTTTATCGGCATATCTTTTATATATTTCTTCAAAGTACAGATTACTTTGTGTTTCCACATAAAGTTTTACTAGTTCTTCGTCTTTCAAATTCGTATAATTATGAATTTTCAAATTAGACAGGTTTTTTATTAGAAGGTAACAGTTAAATTAATTTTCTTTAGTTATATAGTTTTTTAGGGGGAATCTGAAAACTTAATTTTTACAAATTTATCTAAAATATTTTGGGAGGCAAAACAAACTTTTTTGCTTTATCTTATAAAAGAAGGTGAAAGTGCACTTATAATTTATATATTCTTTAAATCTATTTATTTATTGTAATATTTTTATTTTCGTTTTTTAAACAGCTTAAATAATAATATTTATATTTGAAAAAAAAACAATAAACAATGACAATACAAAATTATTTTGATAATCTTTCGACAAAAATAAATCCTGATGACTTAGAAGGAATAGATACAAAAATAAATTTTGATTTAAAAGGTCAAGAGGTATTTTTAGAGGTAAAAGATAAAAAAATTACAGTTCATCAAGGTCAAGCCGACAATGCAGAGGTTAATATTAAGGCGAGTGCAGACGATTTGCTTTCAATTATAAAGGGAGATACCAACCCGATGATGGCAATGATGATGGGCAAACTAAAAATTTCTAATCCTGGGGCTATGATGAAATATGCCAAAATTCTAGGTTTAATGTAATTATGGCAAATAAATATTTCGATTTAAAGACACTCAACTTTCTTTTATTTGATGTTCATACTGTAACATCTTTGGCAGCATTGCCTTATTTCAAAGATCACTCTAAAGAGACTTTTGAGATGATTTTAGCATCTGCAATTGCTATAGCGGATAAACTCATGTTTCCCAATTTGGATGCGGTAGACAAAAATCAAGCAGAATTGGTGGATGGGAAGGTTATAGTTCACCCCATAATTAAAGAATACTTAAAAGCGGTAGGCGAAGCTGGACTTATTTCTGCAGACTTCGATTATGATCATGGTGGAGCACAACTTCCATTTTGTGTAGGTACAGCCACTTCTTTTGTTTTAATGGCTGCCAATAATGGAATGATGTTTACTGGCCTTACCTCTGGAGCAGCTAGACTAATTGCCAGTTTTGGTACTAGTGCTTTAAAAGATACCTATCTAGAAAAAATGCTGAACGGTCAATGGCAAGGTACCATGTGTCTTACTGAACCTCAGGCTGGATCTTCCCTATCTGATATTGTTTGTATGGCAGAGCCACTTTCAGAAGGAATTTATAAAATTAAAGGGCAAAAGATTTTTATTTCTTGTGGAGATCATGAAGCTAGCGAGAATATTATTCATTTATTAATAGCGCGTAAAAAAGGAGCTAGTTTGGGTACTAAAGGTATCTCACTTTTTGTAGTGCCTAAGTTTTTGCCTGACGGCTCAAAAAATGATATTACTAATGTTGGTATTTATCATAAATTAGGACAAAGGGGTGTGCCGGCCATGCATTTGGAGTTTGGAGACCAATGTTTGGGATACTTGGTGGGAGAAGAGAACAAAGGGCTGTCCTATATGTTTCAGATGATGAATGAAGCAAGAATAGGCGTTGGAGCTACGGGTCTTGCCATATCTTCTGCAGCTTATGAATCGGCCTTGCAATACTGTAAAGAGCGACCTCAAAGCAGAAGGTTAGGTAAAAAAAGTGAATTAGGGGCACCTCAAATTCCTATAATAGAGCATCCAGATGTAAGAAGAATGTTGTTTTCTCAAAAAGCCGCTGTGGAGGCTTCTCTTTCTTTAGTTTTGTTAACTGCTAAATATTATGATTTAGCACATCATAGTCAAACTTTGGAAGAGAAAGAAAAGTATACCCTACTTTTAGAATTGTTAACTCCTGTGGCTAAGACTTATCCTTGCGAAGCAGGCTTAAAAGTAACAAGTGATGCGCTGCAATGCTTTGGAGGCTATGGCTTTACTCAAGATTTTCCTGCTGAACAATACTATAGAGATATCCGAATTACTACTATTTATGAAGGAACTACTGGCATTCAATCACTGGATTTGCTAGGAAGGAAAGTTACTTTAGGCAATGGAGAAGCCATGGCTTTACTTTCAAATGAAATAATTACTTGTATTTCAGAAGCAAGTAAATATTCAGAACTTCAAGCGTATGCTGGCATATTGGCTAATGAATTAAAAACTATAAATAAAGTTACAAAACATTTGTTAACCATTGCTCAAATAGGTGACACCGAACGATATCTATCAGATGCAAATTTGTATATGGAGTTATTTAGTAATACAATTGCAGCATGGCAGTGGTTGAATATAGGATTAAATGCCTTTGTTTCTTTTAAGAATAATACTATTGAAAAAGATTTTTATTTATCTAAAATTCAAACCATGAAATATTATTTTCATTATGAAGTTCCCAAAACTTTGGGTTTAAGCCATAGACTTTTAGATGAAGAAGTAATAACTGTTTTAGGAGATAAAGATGTTTTTTATGTATAAAAGCGAGTTATATGAAAAAATATATCTTTTTTACTTCTTTGCTGTTGTTATCGAAATTTGGATCGGCTCAATTTCAACCCTCTAAGCCCTATTATGAGTTTACAAGAATTGCTGATTCTCTTTTTCAAAGGTTAGATTATCAAGCGTCTATCGTTTTTTTCAACAAGGCCATATCAGCGTTGGAAGGCAAAGCTATTTTGGATGATAGATATAATTTAGCAGCTGCATGGGCATTG
>DAIQBE010000174.1:0-6382 GCA_036781325.1 Leadbetterella sp.
TATTTAAAATTGTAGGAGTAAGAGTATCGCCTGTTCCATTAATGGCCTGGGTCATAACCATGCCAAAACCAAAGAAAATATAACCGGCACACATTATCTTAAGGCATTCTACGCCTGTGGCTATTGCAACAGGATTATCATTGAAAATTTCAACCACTGGTTGTGCAAAAATGAAAAATAACACTGCCACAATTCCTAAAAACGCCATATTGAAAAATCCTGCCCGCCAAGCAGAAATATTTGCTCTTTCTGGATGGCCAGCTCCCAAGTTTTGACCCACTAAAGTGGAAGCCGCATTGGCTAAACCCCAAGATGGCAAAATAGTAAAAACTAATATTCGTATAGCGATAGTATAGCCTGCCACAACCTCTGAGCCAAATCCTGACAATATTCTAATTAAAAACACCCAGCTGGCAGATTGGATGATAAATTGGCCTGCACCCCCAGCTGAAATTTTAACAATTTCAAGTATTAATTTCCAATCAAAATGCCATTTTTTTATATCAATTTTAAGATTAAATTTATCTGAAAAGAAGGCTCTTAATTGAATAAAAACTCCAATGCTTCGGCCTATTAATGTTGCATAAGCTGCACCTTCTACCCCAAAATGAAGAATTGGAATAAAAATAAAGTCTAGACAAATGTTTATTAAATTGGCTACAATCATAGCACGCATTGCTTTGGAGGCATTACCAGCGCCACGTAAAGCTCCACCTAAAGAAAAAAGTAAAATAATAATAGGGGAGCTTATAAATTGAATTTGAGTATATGGCAAACCTTCTGTTATTAATTCTTTCGAACCGCCCATTAATCTTAATATATCTTCAGAAAACCAATATCCAAAAACCGAAAGAAGTATACCTAAAAATGCAGAAATATTTATTATTTGCATTAATGATTTAGAAGCAGCTATTGGATTGTTTTCCCCTATTTTTCTTGCAATAATAGCAGTGGCTGCTGTGCTAATACCCCATGCTAAAGAATATATAATTGTTAAAACTGATTCAGTTAATCCTACAGTTGCCATGCCATTTATCCCTACATATTTGGCAACAAAAAATGCATCAACTAAAGCAAAAAGTGACTCAAAGAGCATTTCTATGACCATAGGTACAGAAAGCAGGAAGAGTGCTCTATTTATTGGAATTTTGGTGTAATCTAAACTTTCGTCTCCTTTTAATGCTTGTAATAATAATCTAATAAACTTCATAAATTCAAATGATTGTCAGTTGATGGTATTTTTATAATCAGGCTAGCATCTGAACAAATGCTTCCTCACTTATCATTTTTACTCCAAGGGTTTCTGCTTTATTTAATTTGGAAGGCCCAGCACCATCTCCAACTATTAAAAAGTCCAATTTTTTAGAAACTCCGCTTACTAATTTACCACCATTAGCTTCTATTTTTTTTTCCAATTCTTCTCTACTAAATCCAAGAAAAGTTCCTGTGTACAAAAATGTTTTACCATCTAAAGTATTACTTTCTATTTCTCCCAAATTATTTTCTGCAGTAAATTGTAAACCTGCCAATTTAAGCTTCTGAATGAAAAGAAGATTCTCTTCTAATTTGAAAAAATTCAAAACGCTTAAAGCTACTTTCTCTCCTACGTCAGGTACCGTTAAAAGCTCCTCTTGATTAGCTGCAATCAAGGAGTCGATATTTTTAAAATAGGAGGTTAATTTTTGAGCGGTAGTTTCTCCAACAAAGCGTATACCTGTAGCGAACAAAACCTTGCTAAATGGTTGTTTTTTTGAATTCTCTATTCCATCTAGAATATTTTGGACAGTTTTTTCTTTAAAACTTATTTTTCTTTCTTTTCCAGTTTCTTCGTCTATGTGTATTTTTTCTAATCCCAGAAGTTTGTCGGAAGTTAAACTATAAATATCAGAGGCGTTTTTTATCAGATTTTGATCAATCAATATTTCAATTTTCCCTTCCCCCAGGCTGTCAATGTTCATAGCCTTTCTTTGAATAAAATGTTCAATTCTACCTTTGATTTGAGGAGGACAAGCTATTTCATTTGGACAATAATATGCAGCCTCCCCTTCATTTCTATAAAGTTTTGAGCCGCAAGCAGGACAATTTTCAGGAAATTTAACTTTTAATCCTTTTCTTTCATTTTCGTCCCTAAGCTTTGATTGATCTACACTAGTCACCTTTGGGATAATTTCTCCTGCTTTTTCAACAAAAACATAATCTCCTATGCTTAAACCCAATCTATTAATTTCGTCGGCATTGTGTAAAGTGGCTCTTTTAACAGTAGTCATTGAAAGTTCAATTGGTTTTAGTTCAGCAACTGGAGTTACCGCCCCAGTTCTGCCAACTTGAAAGGTAACACTAAGCAATTCTGTGGATTTAGATTCGGCTTTGTATTTATAAGCTATTGCCCATCTTGGGCTTTTGGCAGTAAATCCTAAGTCTTCTCTTTGGGAATAATCATTTATTTTAACTACAATTCCGTCGGTAGCACAATTTAAAGTATGCCTTTTTTCCTCCCATTCATTAATATATGCGATTACACTTTCAATATTCTTTACTTTTCTATACGAGTCGGAAACATTAAAACCTGCATTTTTAAGTGAAATTAAACTTTCTTCATGAGTTTTGAAATTGTCATTTTCAGATAAATATTGATAGATATAACAATCTAAATCTCTTTTGGCAACTACCCCGGAATCCTGCATTTTAAATGTACCGGAGGCCGCATTTCTTGGGTTAGCTAATGGAGTTTCTCCAATGTCTTCTCTTTCTAAATTTAATCTTTCAAATACGTGAGTTGGCATAAAACCCTCTCCTCTTATCTCAAAGGAATCGCCTAGTGGTTTTATAGTTGAACTTGAAAATAGACCGATTTGATTCGTTTTTTTATGATTTGAATTCGTATTTATTTTTAAAGGTAAAGTTTTTATAGTTTTTACATTGCTTGTAATATTGTCGCCTTGAGTTCCATCGCCTCTAGTAACTCCTTTTACTAATATTCCATTTTCATAAGTTATTGAAAGTGAAATTCCATCATATTTTATTTCACAAATATATTCGTATTCAGCCCCATTTAACCCTTTTTTTATTCTATCGTCCCAGTCTATTAATTCAGATTCGCTGTAAGTATTTGATAATGAAAGCATTGGATATTTATGCTGAACACTTTCAAAATTCTTTGTGATTTCTCCTCCTACCCTGTGGGAGGGAGAATCTGGTTTCTTTAATAATGGAAATTGTGCTTCTAAGCTTTCCAATTCTTTTAAAAGAAAATCGAATTCTTGATCGGAAATTTCGGACTTTTCCTCTTGATAATATTTCCTAGTATAATAATTTAAAAGGTCTGTCAGTTCAGTTATTCTTTCAAGAGGAGACATTATGAAGTATTTTTTTAACAAATTTAAAACTTTGTGAATATAAAATTTAACATATTATCTTATAATTTATTTAAATTTAATATTAAGTTATTCCCTCCAATATGTTAAAATGAAAACTAGCATTCATTTTACTTTAAAAGTGTTTATTTTGACTTGAAAAATTTATTATAAAAAAGCATAGAATTTAATAGGAAATATAAACAATATAGTAGACAGTAAGTTAGTATGGTTATAAATTAAAATTAAATAAATTGCAAATCGACATGGAGTCTTATCGCCAAAAGGGAGATACTTTGGCAGATTCACTAATTTCCAGTTTGTATGAAATTCATCAATCTAAATTAGGTGCCGTACTTATGCCTTTTTTACACGATTTTTCAAGGAAAGAAATAAGCAATCAAGATCAAATAACACAGGACTTTTTTCTGAACAACAAACAAATTCCTTCTTTTTTCTCTATTAAAAGTTGCACAAGATCTACAGATTTTTTTAATCGTCATCAACAGACGATTGGAGTCATATTAGGGTGCTATTCTTTACCTTACTGTTATTTGGGAGAGGATGGAGCAAGAGTTTTGGAGTTTTCGGGTAGAATTAAATCAGAAACTTATAATAGGCTGAAAGAAACTGGTCAATTTCTTAAGAGAACCATGAATTTTGATCATTGGGAAACTGGAGATGTAGTTTTTATGTTGTTAAAAGTGAGGTTATTACATGCTTTTTGGCGTTTTATGATTTTAAAATCAGGTAAATGGAATTCGAGTTGGGGATATCCAATAAATCAAGAGGATATGTTAGGCACCAATTTGTCTTTTTCCTGGATAGTTTTAAAAGGGCTTAGAAAACTAGGTTATGATGTTGATAAGGTATATGAGGATTCTTATCTAATGCATTGGGCGGCTGTAGGGTTAATAATGGGTCTAGACGAAAAACTATTGGTTTTTTCAAATTCAGACGCAATAAAAATGGATAAAATAATAGCAAAAAGGCAATTTAGGCCTTCAGTAGTAGGAAAAGAATTAACAAATGCATTGTTTGAAACGTTTATAAAAATGGCTGGAAGTACTATTGCCGGCGAATTTTTTAAAAGCCAATCAAGGTTTCTTTTGGGTAACCAATATTCAGATTGGCTCGGAATACCAAAATCAACTTATCCAACTTCTTTATTAACAGCTTTTAATAAAAGTTCCTCATTTTTATCCAATATTTATGCTTAATTTAATGAAAAACAAGATTAAAGAACAATTTATTAATTATTTATTGGAATACGGACATGAGCCAGAGTCTGTTTTGAAACTATCCAAAAAAATGAAAATAAAAGAATCGGAGTTTTATGAAAACTACAATTCTTTCAAGCAAATACATGCAGAAATCTGGAAAGAGATATTTTTAGAAACTATAGAAAGTGCTCAGGCTGAAGAAATATTTGATAGCTATTCTGTTAGGGAAAAACTACTTTCGTTTTTGTATACACTCATAGAGCAAATGAAGGCAAGAAGAAGTTATGCTTTAAAGTGTTATGAAAGTTTAGAAAAGCCCCTAAGTTTAAAAAAGAATCCTGAATTTGAAGAAGCAAAACGAGTTTTTATTGAATTTATGAGTGATTTAGTTGTGGAAGGGCAAGAAACAAGAGAAATAGAACCTAGACCAATTCCTCAATTGATGAATAAATATCCCGAATGGATTTGGCTACTTGTGTTGAGTATTGTAGATTTTTGGATAACCGATGATAGTCGCCTTTTTGAAAAAACCGATACACTTATTGAAAAATCTGTAAATACTTCCATGGACTGGATGGCAAGAACGCCATTTGATAGCCTTTTTGATTTAGGAAAGTTTTTGTATCAAAATAAAAAGTAAATTACACAATAACTACACATATAAAACCAATTTTTTTTAAAAAGAGAACTAAATGAAGAATCAAGAAAGCATTCCTACTTCTAAAGTGGCAAGAGCTACGCAATTTGTTAAAGCAACAGCAAAAGTAGGAGGGAACTATATTAAGCATTATGGAAAAAAATTGCTAGATCCAAGTTTGACAAAAGAGCAATTGCATGCTGAAAATGCGGAAGATGTTTATGAGGCTTTAAGCAATTTAAAAGGAAGTGCATTGAAAATGGCTCAAATGATGAGTATGGATAAAAGTTTATTACCAAAAGCATATTCTGATAAATTCACAATGTCACAATATTCTGCTCCGCCATTATCTGGACCATTGGTTTTAAAAACTTTTAAAAGCAGTATAGGTGCCTCCCCTTTCGATATTTACGATGAATTTAATTTGGAAGCTTCCAATGCAGCAAGTATTGGCCAAGTGCATCAAGCTAAAAAAGGAGGAAAAAGGCTAGCAGTAAAAATTCAATACCCTGGAGTAGCCACTAGTATAAGTTCAGATTTAAAAATGGCAAGACCTTTAGCGGTACAGCTTTTAAATTTAAACGATGCCGAAATTGATCGATATTTTGTTGAAGTAGAAAATAAATTGCTAGAAGAAGCTGATTACAAATTAGAGCTAAAGAGATCAATGGAAGTAACAGCCCTTTGTGCTCATATTCCAAATTTATTTTTTCCTGAATATTATCCTGAATTTTCCTCTGAAAAAATTATTACCATGGATTGGCTCGATGGTTATCATTTAAAAGAGTTTTTAGCGTTGAATCCCTCACAAGAAGTTAGAAATAGTATTGGACAAGCTCTTTGGGATTTTTATCATTTTCAAATGCATGAATTAAAAGCGGTGCACGCAGACCCTCATCCAGGCAATTTTTTATTTACTTTGGAAGGGAAACTTGGAATCATTGATTTTGGATGCATAAAAATTATTCCAGAAGATTTCTATCAAAGCTATTTTGCCTTGATTAATCCGAA
The DNA here is from genome assembly GCA_036781325.1 of Leadbetterella sp. Lineage (GTDB taxonomy): Bacteria > Bacteroidota > Bacteroidia > Cytophagales > Spirosomataceae > Leadbetterella. Next base: position 6,225 of record DAIQBE010000174.1, read on the forward strand.
TATTTTAGACAAACCAGAAAAAATGATGCATATATTTAAGGAATTGGAATTTATTTTGGAGGAAGATTCAGAGCATTTTCAACAATTTTTCTACGACTTATTTTACAAAATGATAGAGATTCTAGGTCGGCCTTTTACAGGCAGTACGTTTGATTTTG